>JBKHVQ010000039.1:0-10204 GCA_046569985.1 Thermoleophilia bacterium
GCGGCGTGGCCGCCCGCCGCGTGGCGGTGAACACGACGCGCCGGCGCGATCGCGCCGGCGCGTCGTGTTCACCGCCACGCGGCGGGCGGCCACGCCGCCACACGCCTTGCTATTGTCCGCGGCCGCCGCTCATGCGGCGATCGCTATCGATGACGCGCGCACACCACCTCACACACACCAGCCGTCTCCCCGTCGGCGTGCCGTCTCAGGACAGGGGAATCGGCTGATTTTCACAGAGGTGTTGTTTGCCACCTAGGCGCGGACCCGACACTCGTCCGCCCGCCGGGCCGTCGACGCGGATCAACGAAGCGATCCGGTCAGAGAACGTGCGTCTGATCGACGCGGAGGGTGAGAACCGCGGCGTCGTCCGCCTGGCCGAGGCGCAGAGCATCGCCAACCAGGCCGGTCTCGACCTGGTCGAGGTCGCCGCTGACGCGCGCCCTCCCGTCGTCCGCATCATGGACTACGGCAAGTGGCGGTACGAGCAGGAGCAGAAGGCCAAACAGGCCCGCCGGCACCAGAGCACGATCACCATCAAGGAGATCAAGTTCCGGCCGAAGATCGACCCGCACGACTACGCCACCAAGAAGGGGCACGTCGAGCGGTTCCTGCGTCACCGGGACAAGGTGAAGATCACGATCATGTTCCGCGGTCGCGAACTCATCCACCCCGAGCGCGGGGAGGCGATACTGCTGCGCCTCGCCGACGAGCTGAAGGACCTGGCCGTGATCGAGAGCCGCCCGAACCTGGACGGCCGCAACATGGTCATGATGCTCGGCCCCACCAAGAACCCCCCGCCCGAGGCAGGCGCGCCGGCCACGGGCTCCGAGGCACCGGCGGAGGAAACCGCCGCGTCCCCCGCCGAATCCGACTGACAACACTCGACATCGCGCGCCGGTCGTCTATTGTGTGCGGCCGGTCGCTCCACGATGAGGTTTTCCGCATGCCCAAGGTGAAGACACGCAAAGCCGCGAAGAAGCGCTTCCGGATCACCGGAACCGGGAAGCTGCAGTTCCAGCGCGCCGGCATGCGGCACAACCTCGAGCACATGTCCGGCAAGGAACAGCGCCACCTGTCGAAGGAGACCGAGTTGGCTCCCGAGATGGTCGCGGGCGTGAAGCGCATGCTGGGAAAGAGGTAGCCCGATGGCCCGCGTCAAGCGTTCAGTGGCGGCGCGCAAGAAGCGCCGCAAGGTTCTCGGTCAGGCCAGTGGCTACTGGGGCACCAAGAACTCCTCGTACCGCCGTGCGAAGGAGCAGGTCCAGCGCTCCCTGCGCTACGCCTACCGCGACCGTCGCGTGCGCAAGCGCGAGTTCCGCCGCCTCTGGATCGCGCGCATCAACGCCGCGGCCCGCGAGAACGGCCTCACCTACGGCGAGTTGATCCACGGTCTCAAGCTGGCCGGCAACGAGCTCGACCGTAAGATCCTGGCCGACCTGGCCACGCACGAGCCGGCTGCCTTCGCCGCGCTCGTCCAGCAGGCCCGCGCCGCGCTCGCCGCGGCCCCTGCTGGCGCCTAGCGGCCACAGGGCGGTCCGTCTCGCCAGCTCGGCGCGGAACCCCGCGCTGCAGCTGGCTCGCGCGCTGCAGGCGAAGAAGGTCCGCCGCGAGCGACGGCTGATCCTCGCCGAGGGCGAAGATGTCGTCGACGCCGCCCTCGCCCACGGCGTGCGCCCCGTGGCGCTGCTGGTCGACGCCGAACGCGTCCCGGATGACGACCCGCGCCTGCTCGCCACCGGCGACCTGGCCGACCGCTACCGGGTGCCGACCGCCCTCATGGGCAAGGCCAGCACCCTCGCCACCCCGCCGCGCGTCATCGCGATCCTGCCGCAGCCGCCGGTGCGCAGCTTCCGCGATGTCCTGTTCCCTCCCGCCGTCGGGGTGTTCCTCGCGGGCGTCGCCGACCCCGGCAACGTGGGCACGCTGGTGCGCAGCGCCGCCGCCCTCGGCGCCGACTGGCTCGCGCTCGGTCCCGGGTCGGCCGACGCCTTCCATCCCCGCGCCGTCCGCGCGGCGATGGGGGCGACCTTCGCCCTGCCGATCCTCGAGGGTGTCACGCCGGCCGACCTCGCCACGCGCGAGGGCTTCGCCGTGGTCGCCGCCACCCCGCGCGGCGGGGTCGCGCCGTGGGACGCCGACCTCACGCAGCCGCTCGTGCTCGCCCTCGGCGCCGAGCGCGCGGGCATCGGCCCGGCCCTCGGGGAACTCGCGACCGGGCACCAGGTTCTGCCGGTGACCATCCCGCAGGCGGAGGGCGCCGAGTCGCTGAACGTGGCCGCCGCGGGCGCCGCGCTGCTGGGCGAGGCGCTGCGCCAGCGGGTGGTCGGCGTGCGCTAGGTTGTCCGACCGATGAACGGACACGCCGCACCCCCTCCGAGCGCCGCATGAGCGCCGACCTGCAGGCCCTCGAAAAGGTCGCGCTCGCCGACGTGCGCGCGGCCTCCAGCCTGGCCGAACTCGAGCGGGCCCGGGTCGCGCACACCGGCCGCAAGAGCCCCCTCGCCACCATCCTCGCCGGCATCGGCGCGCTGCCCCCCGCCGAGCGCGGGACGGTCGGCAAGGCCGGCAACACCGCCCGGCGCGCGATCGAGGCCGCGCTCGCGCAGCGCACCGCGGAACTCGAGGCAGAGGCGATGGGCGCGGCGCTGGAACGCGACGCGACCGACGTCACGCTGCCCGGCGACCCGTATCCGCTGGGCGCGATCCACCCGATCACCCAGGTGCGCCGCGAGATGGAGGACATCTTCCTGGCGCTGGGCTACCGGGTGGCCGACGGGCCCGAGGTCGAGACCGAGTGGCACAACTTCACCGCGCTGAACACGCCCGAGGGGCACCCCGCGCGCTCGTCCAGTGACACCTTCTTCATCGAGGGCCGCCCCGACCGCCTGCTGCGGACGCAGACCTCGCCGGTGCAGGTGCGCGTCATGCAGCACGAGCCGCCGCCGATCTACGTGATCGCCCCCGGCTTCGTCTACCGCCGCGACGATGTCGACGCGACGCACAGCCCGATGTTCCAGCAGATGGAGGGCCTCGCGATCGACGAGGGCCTGACGCTGGCACACCTCAAGGGTACGATGCTGCACTTCGCGCGCACCCTGCTGGGCGCCGACCGGCAGATCCGGCTGCGCCCGCACTTCTTCCCCTTCACGGAGCCGTCGGTGGAGGTGGAGGTGTCGCACATCGACAAGAACGGGCGCACCATCTGGCTCGAGCTCGCCGGGGCCGGCATGGTCGACCCGAACGTGCTGGAGGCCGGCGGGATCGACCCGGAGCGCCACTCGGGCTTCGCGTTCGGCTGGGGGCTGGACCGGATCGCCATGGTGCGCTTCGGCGTGCCCGATCTCCGCTACATGTACGAGGGCGACCTGCGCGTTCTGGAGCAGTTCTCGTGAGGCTGCCTCTCAGCTGGCTGGCCGAGTACGTCGACCACGGCCTCGACGCGGACGCCCTCAGCGACCTGCTGTCGGGCAGCGGCACCCTGGTGGAGGCCGTGCACCGCATCGGCCTCGACGACTCCCCGGGCAACCGCGAGTCGCTGCGGGTGGGCAAGGTCCTGTCCGCCGAGCAGCACCCGAATGCCGACCGCCTGCGCGTGTGCCGCGTCGAGGTCGGCGAGGACGAACCCCGCCAGATCGTCTGCGGGGCGCCGAACGTCGCCGCCGGGCAGACGGTGGCGGTCGCGCTGCCGGGGGCGTTGCTCCCCGGCGCGCCGAAGCCGCTGAAGGCCGCGAAGCTGCGCGGGGTGGAGAGCAGCGGGATGATCTGCTCGGCCACCGAGCTGCGCCTGGGCCAGGACGCCGCCGGCATCATGGTCATGGACGACGCGCTGGCCGCGGGCACTCCGCTGCTCGATGCGCTGGCGGGTTCCGAGACGGTGCTCGAGCTGGAGATCACCTCGAACCGGCCCGACTGCCTCGGCATCTGGGGCCTCGCCCGTGAGGTGCACGCCGCCTCCGGCATGCCGCTCGCGCCGCTCGACGAGTCGGATCCGCCGGCCGAGGGGCCAGGCTCGGTCGACGATCACGTCGCCCTCGATGTGTCCGATCCCGACCTGTGCCCCCGCTACATGGCCCGGGTGTTCACCGATGTCACCGTCGGGCCGTCCCCCGAGTGGCTGCGCCGCCGCATCGAGGCGGCCGGCATGCGCGCCATCTCCAACGTCGTCGACATCACCAACTACGTGATGCTGCTGACCGGTCAGCCGCTTCACGGCTTCGACCTCGACCGGCTCGCCGGGCCGCGGATCGTGGTGCGTCGCGCGGGGGCGGGGGAAACCGTCACGACCCTCGACGGCCAGGAGCGGCGACTCGACCCGTCGATGCTCGCGATCTGCGACGCCGAGCGCCCCGCGGTGATCGCCGGCATCTTCGGCGCGGAGTTCGCCGAGGTGGACGAGGGTACCACGCGCGTGCTGCTGGAGGCCGCCACCTTCGACGGCCCCGCGATCCTGAACGCGTCGCTGTCCCTGGGGCTGCGCACCGAGTCGAGCGCGCGCTTCGAGAAGGGCCTGCCGCGCCGTCTGCCGCCGCGCGCCATGGCGATCGCCAGCCGGCTGCTGGTGGAGCTGTGCGGCGCGAAGATGGTGCCCGGCACCCTCGACGCCCACGTCCTGGACGAGGACCCGGCTCCCGTGCACCTGCGCCACGCCCGCGTGCCGCAGCTCCTGGGGGTCGCGGTGCCGCCCAACGAGTCGGCGGCCATCCTCCACCGCCTCGGCTGCGTCGTGCGCGCCGACCCCACCGGGCTCACGGTTCAGGTCCCCTTCGAGCGGGCGTCGGACCTCACGCGCGAGGTCGACCTGATCGAGGAGGTCGGCCGCATCCACGGCCTCGACGCCATCCCCACCGAGCTGCCCCGCCTCGTCGGCCGCGGCGCGCTGACGCGCGAGCAGGCGATGGAGCGGCGCCTGTCGCGCATGCTCGCCGACTTCGGGCTGTCGGAGGCGATCACCCACCACCAGGTGCCCGAGGCCGACGCCGACGCGCTGGGCCTGCCTCCCGACGACCCGCGCCGCGAGGTGGTGCGCATGGCGCATCCCATGAGCGCCGAGATGGCCGTCATGCGCCGCTCGATGCTCCCCGGGCTGCTGCGCGCCGTGGCGCGCAACCAGGCCCACCAGCGCACCGATGGCGGCCTCTTCGAGATCGGGCGCACCTACGCACCGCGGCCCGACGGCCAGGCCGACGAGCGGCGCTGGCTCGCCGTCGTGCAGTTCGGGCGCACCGGCGTCGACGGGTGGCGCACCCGGGCGCGCGAGGTCGACGTGTTCACCGCCACCGGTCTCGCGGGCGCGCTGGCGCGCGCATCCGGGGTGCGCGTCGAGGCCCACGACAACTCCGCGCCCTACTTCCACCCGGTGCGCCAAGCGCGCCTGGCGGTCGCGGGCGAGCCCGGCGCCACCATCGCCTGGGCGGCGGAGGTGCACCCGAGGGTGCTGAAGGCCTTCGACGTCGACGGCCCGGTGGCGGCCGTGGTGCTCGACCTGGACGCCCTCCTCGCCGCCGCCCCGGCCGACCCGCCGCAGTTCGAGGACCTCCTCACCGTCCCGGTCTCCACGCGCGACCTCGCCGTGGTCGTCGACCAGGGTGTGCGCTCCGCCGACCTCGTCGAGGCCGCGCGTGCCGCCGGCGCACCCCTGGTGCGCGAGGCGTACGTGTTCGACCGCTACGCCGGGGAGCAGGTCGGCGAGGGGCAGGTGAGCCTCGCGCTGCGCTTCAGCCTCGCCGACCCGGGCGCCACGCTGACCGACGAGCAGATCGACGCGACACTGGCCCGCGTGCGCGCCGCCCTGGAGGAACGCGGAGCGAGGTTGAGGGCATGAAGCCGGTCGTCCACGTGTTCGGGGCCGCGGGCTTCGCCGGTGCCCAGCTCGCCGCGCTCGTCGACCGCCACCCGGGCTTCCGCCTGGGCTGCATCACCGCCCGCGCCGACGCCGGCCGCCGGCTCGTCGATGTCGCCCCCGAGCACCGGGTGGAGAGCCTGCTGTCCGAACCCGATGTCTCGGCGGTCAGCGCCGGCGACTTCGCGGCGGTCTGCTATCCGCACGCCGCGGCCTCCGAACTGGTCGCCGAGCTCGTCGACCGCGGGGTCCGCGTCGTCGACGTGTCGGCCGACCATCGCCTCACCGACCCGGCGCTGTACCCCGAGGTCTATGGCTTCGACCACCCGCGCCCGGATCTCCTGGCGGAGGCGGTGTACGGGCTGCCGGAGCGCTACCGCGATCGCATCCGCGAGGCGCGCCTGGTGGCGAACCCGGGGTGCTTCCCCGAGTCGTCGATCCTCGCGCTCCTGCCGTTGCGCGGTCGCCTGGCCGACGTGGTGATCGACTCCAAGACCGGTGTGAGCGGCGCCGGCCGCACACCCAGCGACGGCGTCCACTTCTCGAACGCCGCCGACAACGTCACGGCCTACAAGGTCTACTCGCACCGTCACCGGCCGGAGATCGAGCAGGAACTCGGCGTCGAGGTCACCTTCACGCCCCACCTGGTGCCGGTCGACCGCGGGCTGCTGTCGACCTGCTACGCGCGGCTGCCCGGCGGCGTGCCGCACCCCGACGACCTGCGCGAGCTCTACCGCCACTTCTACGCCGATCACCCCTTCGTGGAGGTGGTGGGGCAGCCCCCGGGGATGCGCGCGGTGCAGCGCACCAACTTCGCCCAGGTGTGCCCGCTGGCCGACCCCCGCGGCGGCCGGGTCACCGTGTTCGGGGTGATCGACAACCTCGGCAAGGGCGCCGCGGGCCAGGCGCTGCAGAACCTCAACATCATGGCCGGCCTCGACGAGACCGCGGGGCTGCTCTGACGACCTGGGCACCGGTCGGCAGGGAGGACTGGCTGCGGGCACCCGACGGCCTGTCGCCGGTGCCCGGCGGTACGACCGCCCCCGAGGGCTTCCACGCCGCCGGGGCCGCGTGCGGCCTGAAGCCCTCCGCCGCGCTCGACATCGGCGTCCTGGTGAGCCGCCGTTCCACCACCTCGGGAATGGTCGACACCGCCAGCGCCCTCCCCGCCGCGCCGGTGCTGCGCAACCGCGGCCTCGATCGCGGGGCGATCCACGCCGCGGTGGTGAACGCCGGCAAGGCGAACGCGGCGACCGGGTCGGTGGGCCTGGACGACGCCCACGCGATGGGCGCGCGCGCCGCGCGCCTGCTCGGGCTCCCCGAGTCGCGCGTCGCGGTCTGCAGCACCGGCACCATCGGCGAGCGCCTCGACATGGAACTGGTGGGCCCCGGCATCGACGCCGCGGTGGCCGCTCTCGCACCCGGGGGCGCCGGGGATTTCGGTCGCGCGATCTGCACCACCGACCGGGCGCCGAAGGGCGGCGCGTTCCGCCTCGACCTGCCCGGCGGCGCGGTCACGATCGGCGCCGCCGCGAAGGGCGCGGGCATGATCTCGCCGAACATGGCCACGATGCTGGCCTACATCACCACCGATGCGGCGCTCGCGGCGGACGACCTGCAGGCGATCACCGCGGCGGCGGCCTCAGCCTCGTTCAACCGCATCAGCATCGACGGCCAGATGAGCCCGTCGGACACGCTGCTGGTGATGGCCAACGGGCCCGGCGCGCCGCTGGAGGGAACCGACCGCGACCGCTTCGGTCAGGCGCTGGGCGCCGTCTGCCGGTGGCTCGCGATCCAGATGGTCAAGGACGGCGAGGGCGCCGAGCACGCGGTGCGCCTGCTGGTGGAGGGCGCGGCGGGCGATGCCGAGGCCGAACGCGTCGCCCGCGCGATCGGCAACTCGCCGCTGGTGAAGACCGCGGTCTTCGGGCGCGACCCGAACTGGGGCCGCATCTCGCAGGCCGTGGGGCAGGCGCTCGCGGGCGCGGCGGGCGAGGTGAACGAGCCCGAGGTGACCCTCGACGGCGTGGCCCTGGACGATCCCTCCACCCCGCGCCTCATGGGCCGCGACGAGTACGATCTGCGCGTCCACCTGAGGCGCGGCTCGGGCGCCGCCGAGCTGTGGGTCAGTGACCTCACCCACGCCTACGTGACCCTCAACGCCGAGTACCACACCTGACGGTGACGGCCCGCGTGCGGGGGGTCGCGATCCGGCCGGGCGGGAGGGCTACCCGCCGCGGAGGCCGTCGCGGATGACCTCCATGTTGTGGCGGATCATCCCGATGTAGGTGCCCTCGTCGGTGCCCGCATCGCCGGCGGCGTCGCCGTACAGCTCACCGCCGATGCGGACGTCCTGGCCGGCGCGCCTCGCGGCGGCGAGCACGGCCTCGATCGTCTGGGGCGGCACCGACGACTCGACGAAGATCGCCGGCAGCCCGCGTTCGGCGACCACCGACGCGACGCGTTCCACGTCGGCGGTCGTGGCCTCGGTGGCCGTCGAGGTCCCCTGGATCGCCACCACCTCGATTCCGTACTCGGCGCCCAGGTAGCCGAAGGCGTCGTGAGAGGTCACCAGCACGCGCTGCCGCGAGGGGATCTCGGCCACGCTGTCGCGCACGAACGCGTCGAGGGTGGTCAGCTCGGCGATGTACGCGTCGGCGCGCGCACGGTAGCCGGCGGCGTTCTGCGGGTCGAGGTCGGCCAGCGCGTCGGCGGTGGTCCGGGCGGCGATCTGCCACAGGGGGACGTCGAACCAGACATGCGGGTCGTACTTGCCCTCGTAATCGCTCGGCCGCCGCAGGTCGGCCTCGGGAATGTCGCGCGTCACGGCGACGGTGGGCCGGGTCGCCTCGAGCTCCTCGAACAGGTCGCTCATGCGTCCCTCCAGCTCCAGCCCTCCGTAGAAGATGATGTCCGCCTGGCGCAGGGTCGTGACATCGCCCGCGCTCGCCTTGTAGAGGTGCGGGTCGACCCCGGGGCCCATCAGCCCCGTGACCTCCACCCGCTCGCCGCCGATCTCGGAGGCGAGATCGGTGATGAAGTTGGTCGTCGCCGCGACGCGCACCGTCCGACCGCCGATCTCGTCGGCATCGGCACCCCGCTCGGAGCCGACACACCCCGCGGCCGAAAGCACGACGATGAGGGCCGCCAGCGCGGCGGCCGCCGTCCGCATCACGCGGCGGTCTCCGGCACGGCGGGGTCCGAGGGCGACAGGGCGCGCGCGATCTCCGCGCGGCGCCGGTGACGGCGCACCGCGCGCGCGATCAGCCCGTACCGGGGCGACAGGGCGAGCGTGAGGGCGAAGAGCCCCGCTGCCACCAGGCCCATCGCCCCGGCGATCGACGCGTCGATCGCGACAGCGCCGGCGTAGCCCGCCACGGCGCTCGCCCAGCCGATGCCGACGCTCACCAGCACCATGACGACGAGGCGGTCCGTCAGCAGATAGGCCGCGGCGGCCGGGACGATGAGCAGGGTCACCACCAGGATGGCGCCCACCGACTCGAAGGCCGTCACCGCCGTGACCGCCACGGCGATCAACAGGATGCGCGCGACCCAGCGCGGGGGAATGCGGACCGTGCGGGCGAACTCGGGGTCGAAGCTCGTGACCTTCAGCTCCTTCCAGAGCAGCGCCACGAGGGCCAGGTTGACCGCCGCCACCACGCCCATGGTCACCACCGAGCGCGCCAGCAGCCAGTCGCCGACCTCGATCGTCCAGAAGGGGGAGAAGGCGATCTCCCCGTAGATCGTGGAGTCGAGGTCCAGGTGCAGGTCGTCGGCGTAGCGTTGGATGCCGAGCACGCCGAGGGCGAACAGGGCGGGGAAGACCAGGCCGATCGCGGCATCGTCGGCCATCAGTCCCGTCGAGCGCAGGGCCTCGATCGCCAGCACGCAGATGACCGCGAACACCGCCGCGCCGAGGACGGTGACCAGCGGTGCCCGGGTCTGGAAGATCAGGAACGCCACGACGATCCCCGGCAGCACCGCGTGGCTGACCGCGTCGCCCAGCAGCGCGACCCGGCGCACGATCAGGAACGGGCCCAGCAGGGCGCAGGCGGTGGCCACCAGGCCGGCCGTGAGCACGATGATCATCGCGTCGCTCACGCCGTGCCCCCGGCGGCGAGAGCCTGCAGGCGCTCGTAGGCCTCATCGCCCAGGCTGGCCCGCAGGTCGCGCGGGTCGGGCTCGCGGGCGTCGTCCAGCCCCAGCCGGGTCCCGTGCTCGAGCCAGGCCGTCCACATGGCCCGGCTCTCCAGCGCCGCGTGCGCCGCCGCCGCCCCCGCGGGGGACAGCACGACGCGCGGGCCGTCGCGGTCGATCAGGCCCGCGCGGTCCAGCTGCCGCAGCCCGCGGTCGACGGCGCGCCGC
>JBKHVQ010000040.1:0-3804 GCA_046569985.1 Thermoleophilia bacterium
GGCGAGGCTCACCAGCAGCCGGTCGCCGTAGACGTGCCCGCGGGTGTCGTTGACGGTCTTGAAATCGTCGAGGTCGATCGCCAGGGCGGCCATCTTCGCGCCGGAGCGGCGGCTGCGCGCGGTCAGCACCCCGAGTTCGCGGTCGAGGCCACGCCGGTTCCGGACGCCGGTGAGCGGATCGGTGAGCGACTCCTCGTGACGTTCCCCGAGGAGTCGCACGTTCGCCCGGTTGGCGACGATCAACCTCACCGCGGCCAGGGCGGCGGCGGTGAAGATCACGGCACCGAGCAGGCCGTGCGGCCATGCCAGCACGCCGACCGCCGTGATCGTCGCGACCACGGGGACCGTGTCGGTCCACATCGGGGGAGCCGGCGCCTCCTCCCCCTCGCTGTCGGCGGCGGGGGCGCTCAGGCGCGCGTGGGCGGCGAGGGCCCACAGCCACGATGTGGCGGCGAACAGGACCCACGGCACCACGAAGTGCTCGCGGTCCTCGTTCCCGACCAACTGGGCGAGGAACGTCGCCTCGCCGGCGAACTCGACGATGAGTGCGGCCAGCGCCCATCGCAGCCACGGAGGCCCGCCGCGCGTGCGAAGCGCAAGCCAGGTGACGGCCATCGCGGCGACCAGGGCACTCGCCGGGTACAGGACGCTGAGCGTCGTCGCCACGGTGCCGATGCGCTCCGTCAGCGACAGGGGCCCGAGGGAGACCGTCCACACGAGCGCGCACAGCGCGCAGGCGAGCGCGAGCGTGTCCAGCGCGCCCTGCCATCCGCGCTCCGGCCGGAGCTTGACGTAGATGAGTGTCACCGCGACCAGGATCAGCACGACATAGGCCATCCAGCCGACATCGGCGACGCTCGCGATCCCCAGGTCCGTGCCGGTGACGATCGCGGCCAGGTAGCCGCTGTCCGACAGCAGCCAGAACGCGAACGCCCCGGCGATGCACGCCCAGGCGGCGCGCGTGACGCCGGCCGATCGCAGCGCCACGAGGCTCGCGAGTCCCACGACGGCGATGTCCCCGAGCACCTGCGCGACGACGGCGGCGGTCGCGGCGGCAACCGCCTCGCCGCCGGCGACGAGCAGCATCACGGCGATCGCGCAGGACCCGCCCCCGAGGGAGACGAGCACGGCACGCGCTGACGGACGGACGGTCACGGGGACCCCATCGGCAGCGACGGCCCACTACAGGAGTGCCGTGCATCCCGGAGGCCGCCGCCCCGCGGCCGGGCGCCTCCGCTATGCTCCCGCGGGCGCGGGTTCGGCAGCGCCTTCGATGGTGAACGTAGCTCAGTTGGTAGAGCTCCTGGTTGTGGTCCAGGCGGTCGTGGGTTCGAGTCCCATCGTTCACCCTTCTCGGGTGCCGGTCCCCCTGCGGGTGTGGCGGAACCGGTAGACGCGCTAGGTTTAGGTCCTAGTGGGGCAACCCGTGGAGGTTCGAGTCCTCTCACCCGCATCTCACATCACCACACCTGTGCGTCGGGAGAAGGCATGGCGTTGACGGCCGAGGTCACGACCCTCGAAGAGAACCGCGTCCGACTGGACGTGTCGGTGCCTCAGGACGAGGTGCGAAAGGAGATGGACAAGGCGGTCCGGAAGCTGGCGCGCGAGGTGCGCATACCCGGCTTCCGCGCCGGGAAGGTGCCACCGCAGGTCGTCCTGCAGCGCATCGGCCGCGACGCCGTCGTGGAGGAGATGCTCCGCAAGGCGCTCGGCGAGTGGTACTCCGAGGCGGTCTCCGATGCCGGTCTGGCGCCGATCGACGATCCCGAACTCGACCTCGACCGCGTGCCCGAGGAGGGTGATCTCCAGTTCACCGCCACCGTCCAGGTGCGTCCCACGGCGACCCTCGGCGAATACCGCGGCCTGGAGGTCGGCAAGGCCGACCCGGAGGTCCCCGAGGGCGCCCTCGAGGAGCAGCTCGAGGCCCTGCGCGCCCGCGCCGCCCGCCTCACGCCCGTGGAGCGCCCGGCGCAGACGGGCGACTTCGTGGTCATCGACTTCGAGGGGCATTCCGGTGGCAAGAAGCTGCGCACCGCCGGCGCGCGTGACTACCTGGCGCAGCTCGGCGGCGGCCGCCTGGTGCCCGAGTTCGACGAGAAGCTGACCGGTGCCTCGACCGGTGATGTCCTCACCTTCCCGGTCACCTACGGCGAGGGTGATGCCCGCGGCGAGCTGAGCGGGCGCACCGTCGACTACACGGTCACCGTGAAGATGGTCCAGGAGCGCGTGCTCCCCGAGCTCGACGACGACTTCGCGCTCGAGAACACCGAGTTCGAGACCATCGACGAGGTTCGGGCCGACCTCCAGAAGCAGCTCGAGGAGGTCGCCGGGAAGTCCGCCGACGAGCTCTTCCGGCGCATGGTCATCGATGCCGCCGTCGCCAACGCCACGGTCGAGGTCCCCCAGGTCATGGTCGACCGGCGCGTCGGTTCGATCCTGAACCAGACGGCTCAGCAGCTGCCCCAGGGCGTCTCCTTCGAGCAGTACCTGGCCGCGACCAGCCAGACCATCGACGGGCTGATCGAGGAACTGCGGCCCGACGCCGAGATGGCGATCCGGCGCGAACTGGTGGTCGAGGCGATCGCCGACGCCGAGGGCATCGAGGTCACCGACGAGCAGATCGAGGAACAGGTGCGCTCCGACGCCGAGGCCACCGGCCGCGCGGCCGACCGCCTGCTGCACGAGCTCCAGCACCACGGCGGCTGGGAGACCCTGCGCGGCGACCTGCGCATCAAACGCGCCGTCGAGATGCTCACCGAGTCGGCCACGGCCATCCCGATGGCCCAGGCCGAGGCCCGCGAGAAGCTCTGGACTCCCGAGGCCGGGCGCGAGAAGGCAGGGGCCGGGGGCTCGGCGGGGAAACTGTGGACGCCCGGAGATCCCCAGTAGCCACCACGTCCCGAGGCGCCAAGGAGCGAGGATGAGTCCACTGATCCCCATGGTCATCGAGCAGACCTCGCGCGGCGAGCGCTCGTTCGACATCTACTCGCGCCTGCTCAACGAGCGGATCGTCTTCCTCGGCACCCCCGTCGACGACCAGATCGCCAACCTGATCGTGGCCCAGCTCCTGCACCTCGAGAGCGAGGACCCCGACAAGGACATCTCCCTGTACATCAACTCGCCCGGCGGGTCGGTGTACGCGGGGCTGGCGATCTACGACACGATGCAGTTCATCAAGCCGGACGTGCAGACCATCTGCGTCGGCGTCGCGATGAGCATGGGCGCGCTGCTGCTCGCCGGCGGCGCCGCCGGCAAGCGGATGGCGCTGCCGAACTCCAAGATCCTGATCCACCAGGTGTCCAGCGGGTTCAGCGGGCAGGCGTCGGACATCGAGATCCACGCCCGCGAGATCATCGACCTGCGCAGGCGCCTCGACGAGATCATCGCCACGCACACCGGCCAGCCGCTGGAGCGCGTCTCGAAGGACACCGACCGCGACTACTTCATGACCGCCGAGGAGGCCCGGGAGTACGGGATCGTCGACCGGGTCATCAGCTCCCACTAGCCGGGTCGCCACATGGCCAAGTCACACGATCCCAACGAGCAGCTGCTGTGCAGCTTCTGCGGCAAGTCCCAGCGCCAGGTCAAGAAGCTGATCGCCGGCCCCGGCGTCTACATCTGCGACGAATGCATCGATCTCTGCAACGAGATCATCGACGAGGAGCTGACGACCCCGGCGGGATTCGATGCCGACGCGCTCCCGCGGCCCCGCGAGATCTACGACGTGCTGAACGACTACGTGGTGGGGCAGGAGGAGGCCAAGCGCACGCTGGCCGTCGCCGTCTACAACCACTACAAGCGCGT
>JBKHVQ010000041.1:0-4172 GCA_046569985.1 Thermoleophilia bacterium
TGGAAGATCGCCACGACCACGCCGTACGCACCAGCGATGGAGAGCATGTTCAGGATGACCGCCTTGAGGGGCACGAGGATCGAGCGGAACACGACCATCAGCAGCAGGAACGACACCGTGACGACGCCGGCGATGAACCACGGCAGGCGTCCCTGGATCTTGTCGGACTGGTCGATGAAGCCCGCGGTGGGGCCACCGACGAGAACGGCGGCGCCGGTACCCGCGGTGGCCTCGGGGAGCGTCGCGTCGCGGAGCCTGTGGACCAGTTCGCCGGTGGCGGTCGCCTGCGGTTCGGTGGTGGGCACCGCGGTGAGCACCGCGGCGTCACCGGCCGGGCTGAACTCGGGGGGCGAGACGGCGGCGATCCCGGGGTCGGCGGCGACCGTCCGGGCGACGGTGTCCGCGGCGGCGGCGGGATCGGTGGCCTCGGTGAGGTCGACGGCGAGCAGCAGTGGTCCGTTGAAGCCCGGGCCGAAGCCCGTCGCGATCAGGTCATAGGCGCGGCGCTGGGTGGTGCTGGTGGGGTCGCTGCCGGCGTCGGCCTGGCCGAGGCGCATGTCGGTCACCGGGATGGCGAGGACGAGAAGCACCGCGGTGGCGGCGATCGCCGCCGGCCAGGGATGGTCGGTGACCCAGCGCGCCCAGCGGATCCATCCGCCGCGCTCGCCGCCCACCGGGCCCGCCGCGGACGCCGGGTCGGCGCGCTCGGACCGGGCCAGGACGCGGCGGCCGGCGAGGCCGAGAAGCGCGGGCAGCAGCGTCACCGCGACGGCGACCGCGACCGCGACGACGAGCGAGGCGGAGTAGCCGACGGCGGCGACGAAGGGGATCCCGGCGAGCCGCAGGCCGAAGAGCGCGACGACGACGGTGCCGCCGGCGATGACGACGGCCTTGCCGGCGCTCGCGTTCGTGCGCCCGATCGACTCGTCGACCGCGATGCCCGCCTTCAGCTGGTCGCGGTGGCGGCTGAGGATGAACACGGCATAGTCGATCCCCACTCCGAGGCCGATCATCGTGCCGAGCCGCGACGCCATCGAGGGCACATCGATCACCCCGCCGAGCACACCGACGAGCGACAGGCCGACCACGATTCCCACAAGCGCGGTGGCGACCGGCAGCGCCATTGACAGCAGGCTCCGGAAGGCGATCAGCAGGATGATCAGCGCGGCGACCACGCCGATCGCCTCCGCCGGCCCCGACGACCTCTCCTTCAGCGTCGTCGGGAGCTCGCCGCCGTACTCGACCTGGACACCGGCTGCCTCGGCGGGCGCTGCGGTGTCCAGCAGCTCGTCCAGCGCGGCCGTGCCCAGCTCGGCGGTGGTGCCCTCGAACTGCACCGCCGCGAAGGCGGTGGCACCATCGGGCGAGATCGAGCGCTCGCCGGCCAGCGGATCGGTCACCGCCAGAACCTCGGGCAGTGCACGGACCTCGGCGACCGTGGCCTCGATGCCCTCGGCGGCGTCCGGCGCGGTGACCGGGCCGTCGCCGACGTGGAACACCACCGTCGCGGTCGCTCCGGCGCGTTCCGGGAACCGCCCCTCGAGCAGATCGCTCGCGGCCTGAGACTCGACACCGGGGACCTCGTAGTTCTCGACCGTTCCACCCACGGTGCGGTTCATGAGGACCACGCCGATGGCGAGCAGCAGCCACAGGGCGACGACCACGCGGCGCCGACGGGCCGAGAACACGCCTATGCGGTAGAGCCAGCCCGACATCCACATGCCTTTCGCGGTGGACGACCATTATTACAGCCAATGCAAGATTGCGGTAAGTGCACGTCTGTGGCAGTGTCCTCGCATGACCGAGCCGTCGGGGCTTCGTGCCCGCAAGAAGCTCGAGACCCGCCGCCGGATCGAGGCCGTCGCGCTGGACCTGTTCGCACGCGACGGGTTCGACGCGACGACGGTCGAGGCCATCGCGGCGGCCGCAGCGATCTCGCCCCGGACCTTCTTCCACTACTTCCCCACCAAGGAGGACGTGGTGCTGGCCGACTACGCCGATCGCCTCACCCGCATCACGGACCTGCTCGGCGCCCGGCCGCCGAGCGAACCGGCCTGGTCGGCGCTGCGGGCCGCGTTCCTCGTTGTCTCCGCGGACTATGAGACCGAGCGGCCGGGGCTCATCAGGCGCTTTCGCATCATGGCGGCGACCCCGTCGGTGTCCGCACGGAGCCTGCAGCTGCAGGCTGACTGGGAGAACCGCCTCGCCGAGGTCATCGCGCGGCGCGCCTCGGCTCGGCCCGATGGCGACATCGACGCGCGCCTCCTCGCGTCCGCCGCACTCGCCGCGATGCGGTCCTCACTGCGGCACTGGCTCGCGACCGAAGGGAGCGAACCGCTTCCCTCGCTCGTCGAGGGCTGCTTCGCCCGGCTGGCGGCGGGGCTCGCCGATCACCCGTAGCGCGCTCGCGCTAACGTCCCGGCGGTGTGGTCGCCGCCGCGAGGAACGCGGGCGGCGCCGACCCCCGGCGCCACGACAGAACGGACAAGGCGGAAGTATGGCGGTCGCCCCCATCCCCGTGGATCAGCGCGTCATCGGCATCGACTCGCGGCGTTTCGCGGCGATCGAGAAGGCGCTGGTCGAGCTGATCACCAACAGCGACGACAGCTACTCGCGCCAGGAGAAGGTCGGAGAGCCGGTGAGCGGCCGCATCGACATCTCCTACGAGCGGCATCACGCGGGTGCGGTCCTGCAGGTCACCGACATGGCGGAGGGGATGTCGTTCGAGCGGGCGTCCCGCATTTTGGCGTACGGAGGTGCGCACAGCCCGCTGTCGCGGGGGGAGGGCACCGAGGGGCGTGGCTACTTCGGCCGGGGGCTGAAGCAGGCGGTGTTCGGCCTCGGCTCAGGGACGCTCGAGACGATCCGGGATGGCCGCCTCACCCGCATCGACCTCTTCCGCGCCGACAACGGCGGCTACCTCTACGAGGACGGCGGCGGCGACCGGGAGACGGCCCCCGCCGACCGCAAACGCCTGGGCATCGCCGGGAACGGCACCCGGGTGACCCTCGTCGTCGAGAACCCCCACGTGGTCATCTCCCGGTTCCCGACCGTCGTGCAGGCGATCGCCGACAACGTGTACCTGCGTGATGTGCTGTCGCGGCGCACCGTCGAGGTGGTCCACATCCAGCGCGGGCACGCGACTGAGCGGAGCGGGAGGGTGCGCTTCGACGAGCCGCCCGCGGCCGTGCTGATCGGCCCCGAGGCGGATGCGAGCTTCAGCTTCGAGGGGATCGACCATCCCTTCACGATCACCCTCAAGCGTGCGGCGAGCGCCGAGCTGACCTCAAGCGGCGACGAGCGCACCAACGGCCTCCTCGTCGCGTCCGGGTCGGCCGTCCTCGACTGCCAGCTGTTCGAGTACGAGAACCAGGTGGGCACGGAATACCTCTTCGGCACCGTGCGCTGCCGCGGCCTGCTCGATCAGCTCGCACAGGGGCGGCCGATCATCAGCGACGAACGCGGGGGACTGAACCACAGGGACCCCTTCGTCGCCGCGTTCTCTCAGGCGGTCAGCGCGCTCCTCGCCGGGCACGTGCTCGACGAGCGGCAACGGCTGAAGCACCTGGAGCGCGCGACGACATCACCCGGCACCGCGCACATGATCGACGGGCTGCTGCGGCACATGAGCGAGGCCGCGGTCCGCGACCTGGGCATCGGCCCGTCGCCGGCGGCCCCGGCACGGCCGGACGCGCCACCCCCGCCCAAGACCCCATTCGCGCTGCGGTTCACCACGCCCTTCTACTACCGCACGCCCGGCCGCCCGTTCCGCGTGGCGCTGATCGTCGACAGCGCGCAGATCCCCGTCGGCGGTCCGCTGAGGATCGAGTACACGCTCCCGGATTCGATGCGCGTCGACCCGGCCTCCGGGGAGATCCCCGTCGACGGGGCCGCCGGCGTCCAGCGGCTGGAGTGGACCGTCGTCGGCGAGTCGCCCGGGGATCGCGGCGAGATCATGGTGCGCGCGGGCGTCTTCTGGGCGTGGTGCGAGATCGTCATCGCCGGTGACGCGGCCCCGGGGGCGCGCCGAGGGCCGGCGCCGCACCATCATCCCCCGCGGCCGCCGCGTGACCACGGCGAGGACATGTTCGCCGGGTATGAACTGCGGTACCTCGACGGCGAGCGGGATCGCGCCGTCTACAGCCCCGGGGAACGCATGATCATCATCAACA
>JBKHVQ010000042.1:0-16941 GCA_046569985.1 Thermoleophilia bacterium
CGGCTCCGGGGCTCCCCACGGGCCGACGTGACAGTCGGCGCGCCACCGCATACTCTCGCCGCAGACAACCCCGACGGGAGAGGCCATGCGGATACGGACGATGGGTGCGGTGGTGTTGTGCGCGGCGGCCGCGGCGCTGCTTGCGGGCTGCGGGGGCGACGACGACGAGGCCACCCCGGAGAACGGCGGAACGACGACCGCCGCGACGGTGGCCGCCGGCGATCCGGCCGACGGGGACTCCGCTTCGGGGGGATCCGGCAGCGGCACCCTGACGCTCGACGGCGAGTCGATCGCGTTGACCTCGGTCCGATGCTTCCTGGAGCCTCAGGATTCCGCGGGCGGGGGCGGTCAGATTCTGTTCACGGGGCAGGGCACGGGGGCCAACGGCGCCGGCGACGACGTGCTGATCGACGTGTCGCGCTACGACGAGGCGAGCATGTTCGCGGGCGACTCCGTCTCCATGACCGTCGGAGACCCGACATCGCCGGACAGCACCACCTACGACGTGTCCGGAGAGCAGGACGCGATCGTCGTCGACGGCTCGACGCTCAGCGGCGACGCGATCACCCTCGACGACCCCGAGGGGGGCGGGACCGGGCCGACGGTCTCCTTCCAGCTGAACTGCTGAGCCGGCCCCGGAGTGAGCCCGCGGCCGGATGGCCGGGGCTCACTCCGCGCGGGCACTGCGCAGGGCGGCCGCTGGGATGCTCCAAGGTCTGGTCGGGTCCCGCGATGTACCCGTCGAGGGACATGGCCAGGTTGTGAACCCGAAGGGCCTGTCGCTCACCGGCCGTGGCCATGATAAGCCTCCGCGTCGTGGTGTCGGTACCCGTGGTGGACCGGATCACCGCACGCGACTCATCGCTCCGAGCCCGGTCAGTTCCACACGAGGTCCGCGCGACGCTCCCAGTAGGCCGCCGGCTGCTCGGCGAGCCCGTCGCAGGCCGCCGGGTCGGCGGTTGCACGGAGCGTCGTCGCCCGGGCGTTGGAGGTCAACTGGTCCACCGTCGCCGCGCCGCTCAGCACCACGTCGACGTACGGCTGCGCGAGCACGAGGGCGAGCGCCGCCTGGTCGAGTGATGTCGCACCGGGTACGCCGGCCATGAGCCGCTCGCGCACTCCGGGGTCCAGCGCGGCGTTGCGGTCGGTGAGCCGTCCGTTGGCGACGCCCTCCTTGATGATCACCCCCATCCCGGCCTCGCGGGCGCGGGCGAGGGCCGGGCCCGCGGACGGCTCCAGCACGTTCCAGGTGGTCTGGACCGTGCCGAACAGCGGTGCGCCGCCCCGCTCGATGGCGATCGCGCGGTCGACGACGTCCGCTTGGCGGGGGCCGCTGGTGGTGAGGCCGATCACCAGCCCGTCCTCGTCGCGCAGGCGCGCCAGGGCGTCGAGGGCCGCCGCGTCGTCGAGGATGCCGCTCTCCAGCGTCGCCGAGTGGACCTGGTAGAGGGCGAGGTGCGCGCCGAGCACAGCACGGGACTCGGCGTGCTGGCGGGTCAGCGCATCGGCCGAGTGGTCCTTCACCTCGTGCACGTCGGCGTCGACGGCCCATCCCGCGGTGTACGTGTAACCCCACTTCGATGCGACGGTCAGATCGCCCGGCCGCACGGCGCGCGCATCGAGCCACGCGGCCAGGATCTCCTCGGCCGCGCCGTACGATCGCGCGACGTCCAGGTGGCCGATTCCGAGCGCGGCGGCGGCATCGAGCACGCCGTGCGCGTTGCGGGTGAGGGCGGCGCGGTCACGCTCGGGGCCCAGGTCGGCGCCATGGCCGAGGGTGATGTAACCGGGGCGGCCGAGGGCCGCCATTCCGAGCCCCAGGGGCGTCGCGCGCAGGCCGCTCGCGCCGAGTGGGCTCCACTCCATGACGCGGGACACCTCCATGCCTCTCAGGTTAACGGCGGCGACGCCCGGCGCGGGGTGTAGCGAGCCGCATCTCAGGGTCAACTTGAGAGTCTATGTGTTGAGATTCTCCCCGCTCGGGGGCGGGTTCCTCTCCGGACCCGGATCCCACCCCGCATCGTCGCCCACGGGGCTTCACGGCCAGGGCGGAGGCGGCGCGGGCCCTCGGGCGAGGCTCATTGCAGGTGCTGCGGGTCACCACCCCGGTTGCGCTTGTAGGTGCATAGCCAGACGCGGCCGTGCGCGACGGCCCCGCCCGCGGCGTCGGGGGCCGGGATCTTCGCCGACGCCAGCTCGCTACCGGTGGTGAGATCGAGCCGGCGCACGGTGCGCCCGTCGATGATCCACCGCATGCCGCCGGCCTCCCCGACACCCAGTCGCCGTCTCGGGGCCGCGGCAGCCTCGCGGCGCTCGCCGTTGAGCGCGTCGACAACGGCCTCCCCCATCGTGCCGTCGGGCATCTCCATGGACACGCACGCCACGCCCTCGGCGACACGCAGGCCGGTTGCGAACCGTGACGGCCCCAGGTTCACCTCCCCCAGCGGTGCGAGGGTGCGCGGGTCGATGCGAGCGAGGCGCACCTCGTAGCGCGCGCCGCCCGCGTCGGTCGCGCGCATCACCCACACCAGGTCCCCGTCCGCGGCGATCTCGGACACGTCGTCGGCGACCGGGACCGTGACCGGCGCGGACGGGTCGGCGCGAACCACCTGCCCCCGGCAGAGGACCAGGGGGACGCCATCGGAGAGCGCGAGGGCCACCGGGGTCGCCGGGAGGGCGATGTGGCCCGACACGGCGCAGGTGCCCGCATCGACATGGGACAGGCGCCTCTTTGCGGGGGTGGTGATCCACACCCCGGTGGGCGACGGCGCCACGTCACCGCGCAGACCGCCGACATCGAGCTCAGCCACCGGATCGAGCGTCTGGGCGTCCAGCACGATCGCCCGCGGGACCGAGGACAGCCCCACCAATCGCAACGCCGTGCGCATCCGCCACCTCCAGCCGTGTCCGGGCGGACGCAGTCTATGAGGCCCGCGCGCCGTCGACGACCGGTGACCACCTGGCCGCATCCGCGCCGGTCATTTGACGCGTAGGTGATACTGCAGCTCGCATCCGCGTCGGCCCGCGCATACCGCGCGCGGCCCGCACCGACAGAAGGCACTACGTGACAGACAGCGCCCCGGGGCCCGCCGCGGCTCCATTCTCCGACCTCGGCCTGCGCCCCGAGCTGCTCCAGGCGCTCGCCCGGTTGGGGTACGAGGAGCCGACTCCGATCCAGCGCGAGGCGATCGGCCCGCTTCTTGAGGGGCGCGATGTGCTGGGGCAGGCGGAGACCGGGACCGGCAAGACGGCGGCCTTCGCCCTGCCGATGCTGCAGGCGATCGGCGCGGCCCGCCCCGAGCGCGCCCCCCTCGGGCTGGTGCTGGTACCCACCCGCGAGCTCGCGCTGCAGGTCGCCGAGGCGTTCGAGCGCTACGGCACCGAGCTGCGCGCGCGGGTGCTCGCCGTCTACGGCGGCCAGCCGATCGTTCCGCAGATGAAGGCGCTGCAGCGCGGCATCGACGTGGTCGTGGCGACCCCCGGCCGGGCGCGCGATCACATCGCCCGCGGCTCCCTCACCCTCGGCGGCCTGCAGGTCGTCGTGCTCGACGAGGCCGACGAGATGCTCGACATGGGCTTCGCGGAGGACATCGAGGACATCCTCGGGCACACCCCCGCCGGGCGTCAGACCGTGCTCTTCTCGGCGACGATGCCCGGACGGATCAACCATATGGCCCGCCGGCACCTCACCGACCACGTGCTCATCCGCCCCGAGCGCGAGGCGACGCCCGCCGGCGAGGCCCCGCGCGTGCGACAGGTCGCCTACATCGTCGCCCGCCACCACCGCGCCGTCGCGCTGTCGCGCGTGCTGGGCATGGAGGACCCCGCCGCGGCAATCGTCTTCTGCCGCACGCGGGCCGAGGTCGACGAGATCACCGAGCGGCTCGCGGAGCGCGGCCACCGGGCGGAGGCCCTGCACGGCGGCCTCAGCCAGGAGCAGCGGAGCCGCGTGATCGAGCGCATGCGCGCCGGATCGGTGACGCTGCTGGTCGCCACCGACGTCGCCGCGCGGGGCCTCGACATCGAGCACCTCACGCACGTGATCAACCTCGATGTCCCCGCCTCGCCCGAGGTGTACGTGCACCGCACCGGGCGCATCGGCCGCGCCGGCCGCGAGGGGGTCGCCATCACGCTGGCCCACCCGCGCGAGCAGCGGATGATCGGGTCGATCGAGCGCCTGATGGGCCGCAAGATCCCCGTCGCGCCGGTCCCGAGCACCGCCGATCTGCGCGCGCGGCGCGCCGAACGCCTCGCCCAGAGGCTCACCGAGGCCATCGAAGCCGGGGGCCATGCCCGGATGCGGGCGCTCGCGGAGCGCCTGTCGGCCGACCTCGACCCGCTCGATCTCGCCGCCGCGGCGCTCGCGCTGGCGCAGGCGTCGACCTGGCCGCGCGCCGCAGATGACGAGGTCGAGATCCCGGCCGTCCCCGAGCCGCGCCACCGCGATCCGCGCCCCCGCGGCCCCCGGCCCAACGAGCGCCGCAGCGGCCCGCACGCCGAGCGTCCGCGCCGCGGCCCGTCGGGACCGACCGAGCGCGTGTTCATCGGCGCCGGCCGCGCCGCCGGCGTGCGCCCGCAGGACCTGGTGGGCGCCATCACCGGCGAGTCGTCGCTCAGCGGGCGCGAGATCGGCGCCATCCAGATCCACGACCGGTTCGCGCTGGTCGAGGTGCCGGCCCCGGCCGTCAACGAGGTCGTGCGCGCGCTGCGGGGCACCACGATCAAGGGGCGCAAGGCATCGGTGCGCGCCGAGGACGCCTCCACCCGGCGCGCCTGAGAGCGGAGGACGCCCGGCCGGACGGTCCGGGCGTTCTCGGGACTCTCGACCCCGTGGAGTATCGTCAATCGTCCCGGCCGACGGCGTAGACTCTCCGGCGCACGTGGGGGCGGAGTTCGCGGTGCTCCTCAGGAATACGCGCGCCCGCGCCGAACGTGTGTGCCAGATCGCCCTGCGGCATGTCCGGGCGGGCATTCGTTCACAACTCCACCGGGATTGCGCGTGTCTTCGACCTCCTCCTCCGTAACTCAGGTCCTCCTACCGGAACTCGGCGAGTCCGTCACCGAGGGGGTCGTGCTCGAGTGGCGAAAGTCCGAGGGCGACACCGTCGAGGCGGGTGAGACGCTCCTCGAGGTCACCACGGACAAGGTCGATGTCGAGGTGCCCGCGCCCTCCGGCGGGGTCCTGACACGGATCGTGGCCCAGGAGGGCGAGGCGGTCGAGGTGGGCGCGCTGCTCGCCGAGCTGTCGCCGAACGGCGCGGGCGCAGGGGCGGCCGCACCGGAGGCACCTCCCGCCGCGGCCGAGGCCGGCGCCCCGGGCGGGGAGACCAAGGTCGTGCCGATCGTGCTGCCCGACATGGAGTCCGTGACCGAGGGCACCGTGGTGGAGTGGCGCGTCGAGGTCGGCCAGAGCGTCGCCGTCGACGACGTGCTGCTGGAGGTGTCCACCGACAAGGTCGACCTCGAGGTCCCCGCCACCGCCGCGGGCGTGCTCACCGGCATCGCCGTGCAGGCGGGCGACACCTTCACCGTGGGCCAGCCCCTGGGTGAGCTGACCGTCGGCGGGGGCGGCGCCCCGGCCGCCGCGGCCCCCGCGGCGCCCGCCGCCGCTCCCGCCGGCCCGGCCGCCCCGCCGGCCGGCGCGACCGGCGTCGAGTGGCCGAAGATCTCCCCCGTCGCCCGTCGCGCCGCGCTGGAGCGTGGCATCGACCCTGCCACCATCGCCGGCAGCGGCCCGGGCGGGATCATCCGCAAGGACGACGTCGCCGCGGCAGCCGCGAAGCCGGCCGCCGCCCCCGCCGCCGCGTCGGCGGTCCCGGTCGGCCCGGGCGACGAGCCGCAGGTGCTGCGCGGCCCCGCCGCCGCGCTCGCCGGCTACATGGACGAGAGCCTGCGCATCCCCACGGCCACCAGCTTCCGCACGCTGACCGTCACGGTGCTCGACGCCCAGCGCAAGAAGATCAACGCCGACCTCGCCGCAGCCGGCCGCAAGGAGAAGCTGTCCTTCACGCACCTGATCGCCTGGGCGATCGTGCGGGCCGCGGACGACGCGCTGCCGGTCATGGGTACCGGCTTCGCCGTGATCGACGGCAAGCCGAACAAGCTGGTGCGCGACGCCGTCCACCTGGGACTCGCGGTCGACGTGGAGCGCAAGGACGGGTCGCGCTCGCTGATGGTCCCGGTGGTCAAGGGTGCCTCGGGGATGGACTTCAAGGGCTTCCGCGACGCCTACGACGACCTGGTCAACCGCACCCGCTTCGGCGGCATCACGCCCGACGAGCTGCGCGGCGCGTCGATCACCCTGACCAACCCCGGCGGCCTGGGCACCATCTCCTCGGTGCCGCGCCTGATGCCGGGCCAGGGGACGATCATCGCCACCGGCTCCATCGGCTACCCGCCGGGCCTCGCCGGCGCCGACCCCGCCGGCCTCGCCGCCCTCGGCGTCGAGAAGGTCATGACGATGACCAGCACCTACGACCACCGGGTCATCCAGGGTGCCGAGAGCGGGGCGTTCCTGGGCGAGATCGACCGCCGCCTGCGCGGCGACGAGAACTTCTACGAGGACGTGCGCCAGAGCATCGGCCTGTCGCGCGACGCGTCGCTGCCCGCACCGGCCGCCGCGCCCGCGCCGGCCGCCCCCGCCGCGGCGCCCGCCCCGGCCGCCGCCGCCGCCGGCATGGTCGACGAGGCGCTGCTGGAGGCGGTCTCGGGCGCGATGTCGGTCGTGAAGGCGCACCGCAGCCACGGCCATCTGGCCGCGCAACTCGACCCGCTCGGCGCCCAGCCGCCCGGCGACCCGGCCCTCAACCCCGAGACGGTGAACCTCACGCCGGAGCTCATGGCCCGCATCCCCGCGGCGACCCTGCGCGTGAAGGTGCCGGGCGAGAGCTTCGCGGCGGCCCTGCCGCACCTGCGCGAGGCCTACTGCGGCACGATCGCCTACGAGATCGAGCACCTCTCCGACCACCAGACGCGCATCTGGCTGCGCGCCACCATCGAGTCGGGCGAGTTGCGCACCCTTCCCTCCAAGGAGGAGCGCCTGCACGCCCTGGAGCGCCTCGTCGAGGTCGACGCCTTCGAGCGTTTCCTGCGGCGCACCTACCTGGGTCAGAAGACCTTCTCCATCGAGGGCGTCGACGCGCTGGTGACCATCGTCGACGAGGTGATGGAGTCGGCGGCCTCCGAGGGCGCCTCGGAGGTCGTGCTGGGCATGGCCCACCGTGGCCGCCTGGCCTTCATCACCCACGTGGTCGGCCGGCCGGTCGAGTCGATCCTGGCCGAGTTCGAGGGCCACATGGCCTTCGAGTCGGGTGACGAGGAGGCCCGCGAGACCGCCGGCGACGTGAAGTACCACCTCGGCGCCGAGGGCGTCTTCGAGTCGCGCACCGGCCGGCCGCTCACCGTGAGCCTCGCCGCGAACCCGAGCCACCTCGAGCAGGTCAACGCCGTCGCCGAGGGCAACACCCGCGCCCGCCAGACGATCCGCACCACGCGGGAGCCCCAGCACGACCCGGCCCGGGTCGTGCCGGTGGTCATCCACGGCGATGCCGCCTTCAGCGGCCAGGGCGTCGTCGCCGAGACGCTCAACATGCAGGCCCTCAAGGGCTACAGCACGGGCGGCACGGTCCACATCATCGCCAACAACCAGATCGGGTTCACCACCGACCCGTACGACTCGCGCTCGACCTACCACACCAGCGACCTCGCGCGCGGCTTCGACATCCCGATCATCCACGTCAACGCCGACGACGTGGACGCCTGCATCTCCGCGGCCCGGCTCGCCGGCGAATACCGCGCCCGCTACCAGCGCGATGTGCTGATCAACCTGATCGGCTACCGCCGCCTGGGCCACAACGAGCTGGACGAGCCGGCCTACACCCAGCCGGTGATGAGCCGAACGATCAAGGCCCACCCGCCGGTCAGCAAGCTGTACGCGCAGAAGCTGGTCGGCGACGGACTGCTCAGCCCCGAGAAGGTCGAGGAGATGATCGCCGCGGCCGAGGGCCGGATGCGTGCGGCCCACGAGGCCGTCACCAGTCACGGGGTCACCGGCGAGGAGGACCGCGAGTCGGGCCGCAACGGCGGCGCCCACACAACCCCCGCCACCGCCGTTCCCGAGGCGAAGCTGCTGGAGCTCAACGAGCAGCTGCTGCACGTGCCCGAGGGCTTCACGATCCACCCGAAGCTCAAGCCCCAGCTCGCCCGCCGCCGCGAGGCGATGGGCGAGGAGGGCGGCATCGCCTGGGCGCACGCCGAGGCGCTCGCCTTCGCGTCGCTGCTGACCGAGGGCACGCCGATCCGGCTCACCGGCCAGGATGTCGCGCGCGGCACCTTCAGTCAGCGCCACCTCGAGCTGCACGATGTCGGCGAGGGCGAGACCTGGACCCCGCGCACGGGACGGGTGTACACGCCGATGGCAAACCTGGCGGGCGCCAACGCCGCGTTCGAGCTGCACAACAGCCCGCTGTCGGAGGCCGCGGCCGTCGGCTTCGAGTACGGCTACAGCACCGAGGCGCCCGAGGCGCTGGTGATCTGGGAGGCCCAGTACGGCGACTTCGCCAACGGCGCCCAGATCATGATCGACCAGTTCATCGTGTCGGGCCGCGCGAAGTGGGGCGAGACCTCGCGCCTGGTGCTGATGCTGCCGCACGGCTACGAGGGCAACGGCCCCGAGCACTCGTCGGGCCGCATCGAGCGCTTCCTGCAGCTCGCCGCCGAGGACAACATCCGCGTCGCGAACTGCTCCACGGCCGCGAACTACTTCCACCTGCTGCGCGCTCAGGCCCTCACCGATCGCATGCGCCCGCTGGTGATCTTCACCCCGAAGAGCCTGCTGCGCGCCAAGAGCGCATCGTCGCACCTGTCGGAGCTCGCCGAGGGCGAGTTCCGCCCGGTGATCGCCGACGCCGCCGCGACCGACGCGTCCGCGGTGACCCGCCTGATCCTGTGCTCGGGCAAGGTGGCCCACGACCTTGACAACCACGCCGACCGCGCCGCCCGCACCGAGCTGGCCGTGGCCCGGCTGGAGCTGCTCTACCCGCTGCCTGTCGACAGCCTCAACGCGCTGCTGGCCGCATACCCCAACCTCACCGAGGTCACGTGGGTGCAGGAGGAGCCGCAGAACATGGGCGCCTGGGACTATGTCGCCCCGCTGCTGCGTGACCTGCTGCCCGGCGAGATCGCCCTGCGCTACGAGGGCCGCGGCCGGCGTGCCAGCACCAGCGAGGGGTACCCGCAGTCGCACCAGGCCGAGCAGGAGCGGATCCTGGCCGACGCCCTCAAGGGAGGAAACAACGCATGAGTGATCCCGTCCGCGTCGTCGTTCTCGGAGGAGGCCCGGCCGGCGATGTCGCCGCGTTGCGCGGCGCGCAGCTGGGTGCCGACGTCACCCTGATCGAGCGCGACGAGCTGGGAGGGACCTGCCTGAACTGGGGCTGCATCCCCACCAAGGCGCTGCTCGCGACCGCCGACCTGCTGCGCAAGGTGCGCCGCGGCCACGAGTTCGGGCTGGTGACGGGCGATGTCGGGTTCGACTTCGCCCGCATGATGGAGCGCAAGGAGGAGATCGTCCTCCAGATGCGCGGCGGCGTGGAGGGGGCCTGCAAGCGCAAGGGCGTGAAGGTCGTGAAGGGCAGCGGACGGGTCGAGGGCGACACCGTCGTCGTTGGCGATGAGGTCTTCCCCTACGACCAGCTCGTCGTCGCCGTCGGCACCGAGCCCTCGGGCCTGCCCGGCTTCGACATGGACCACCCGGCGGTGCTGACCTCCAACGAGATCCTGATGCTTGAGGAGGTCCCCTCCAGCATGATCGTGGTCGGCGCCGGCGTGATCGGCTGCGAGTTCGCCAGCCTGTTCGCCCCGCTGGGCTGCGAGATCACGGTGATCGAGGTGCTGCCCCGCATCCTCGCGGGCATCGACAAGCGCACCGCCGACCAGTTCCAGCGCACGCTCGAGAAGGAGGGCGTGACCATCCACACCGGCCGGAACTCGGAGGTCTCCGAGTACCGCGAGGACGGTGTCACGGTCACCCTCGACGACGGCACGGTCCTCACCGCCGAGAAGCTGCTGATCTCGGTGGGGCGCCGTTCGCTGGCCTCCGGCATCGGCCTCGAGGAGATCGGCGTGGAGGTCTCCGACCGCGGCATCGTGACGGCCGACGAGTACCTGCGCACCGCGAACCCGAAGGTGTGGGCCGCAGGCGACTGCATCGGCGGTCTCCAGCTCGCCCACCTCGCCTCGGCCGAGGCGGCGCGTGCCATCGAGAACGCCCTCACCGGCAAGCTGCTGCCCATGGACCGCACCGTCGTCCCGAGCTGCATCTACACGCATCCCGAGATCGCGACCGTCGGCCTGAACGCCGACGCGGCCAAGGAGCGCGGCTTCAAGGTGAAGCTCGGCCAGGCCCGTTTCCTCGGCTCGGGTAAGGCGCTCGCCGAGGGCGACTCCGACGGCTACGCCCAGGTCGTGATGGACCAGGACACCGGCCTGCTGCTGGGCGCCACCATCATGGGTGTCCACGCGGTCGAGTTGATCCACGAGATCGGCGTCGCGATCGCCGCGGGCCTGTCGGTGCACGAGCTCGGCGACGTGATCCACGCCCACCCGACGGTGAGCGAGATGGTCATGGATGCCTCGCACCAGGCCCTCGGGATCGCCCCCTACCTTTCGTAGGCTCGGCCCGGTCGCGCTGCCGCCCCTCGAGGCGGTCGCGCGACCCGTCGGCCTGCTGCGGGCCATCTCCCCGGGGGACGACCCGATCGCCTCGTGGTCGATGACCGCGACGCCGGCGCTCGTGCTGGGACGCGGCGCGGGAGCCCCGCAGGTCGACATGGCGGCCGCGCGCGCCTCGGGGGTGGCGGTGGTGCGCCGCACCAGCGGAGGCGGCCCCGTGCTGTGGGACGCGGGCCTGGTGGGGCTCGACGTGATCCTCCCGCCGGGCCACGAGCTCGCGCCCGCGGATGTCGTCGAGACCTACCGCTGGCTCGGCGAGGCCGTCGCCCGGGCGCTGCGCGCCCTCGGCCTGCCCGGCGTCGCCGTCGTCGAGGTGCCCCGCGCCCGGGCGGCGGCGCGCGCCCCCGGCCCTGCGGCCGCGGCCTGCTACGGGGGCATCTCCCCCTTCGAGGTGCTCGTGGAGGGCCGCAAGGTGCTGGGGCTCTCCCAGGCCCGCCGCCGGCCGGGCACGCTCCTCCAGGCCGGCGTGCTGCTGGATGTCGACGGGCCCCTCACCGCCCGGTTGATGGGACAGGACACCGCCTTCGCCACCGCGCTGAACCGCCACGCCGCGGGCCTGCGCGAATGGGACCCGGGGCTCGACGCAGGCGATGTCGTCGCGGCGGTGAACATGTCAGTCGTGGAGGTGACCGGCCACATGCTCGCGGCCTCGCAGCCGACGGCGGCGGAAGGTGACGCCATCGCCGCGGCGGCGGGCGATCTGGCGGGGCCGGTGCGGGCCCGATGAGCGGAGGCCGCCGGCCCACCCGCGCTCGCTGGCTGAGCGGGTACGTGGTGGTGCTCAGCGCCATGGCCGCCCTGGCCGGCATGGCGATCGGGCACGAGCACGGCGGCGGGTGGCTCCCCGGCGTGGCGCCGTCACGAGCCGAGGGCGGCGTACCGGCGACGGCCGCCGAGGCGGTACCCGACGTGCCGGCCCCGGCACCGGCGCCCCGCCGGGGCCCGCCGGCGGGCGGCGAGCCGGTCACGATCGCCGCGGCTGGGGACACGATGATGGGCACCCCCGTCCACGGCCTGCCGCCGGACGACGGCGCGGGCTTCTTCGACGGCGTCGCCGACGCCCTGGTGGCCGACCTGTCGCTCGTCAACCTGGAGGGCACCCTCTCGGAGGGCGGTGTCTCCAAATGCCCGGTCGTGACCGAGGACAGCACCGACGAGGAGAAGGCCGCGGCCGGTTCGTGCTTCGCCTTCCAGACCCCACCGGCCTTCGCCCCCCGTCTCGCAGAGGCCGGCTTCACGGTGGCGACCCTGGCGAACAACCACAGCTATGACTTCGGCATCGACGGCCTCGATCAGACCGTCGCCGCCCTCGAGAACTCAGGGGTGGCCCCCACCGGGCTCGCGGGCACCACGGCGACGGTCCAGGCGGGCGACCTCGTCGTCGCGGTGATCGGCTTCGCCCCCTACGAATGGGCCGACCCGCTGCTCGACACCGAGTCCGCGGCGACCCGCGTCGCCGAGACCGCCGCCGCGGCCGACCTCGTGATCGTCACCTTCCACGGCGGGGCCGAGGGGCCGGAGGCCGCCTCGACTCCCGAGGGGCCCGAGACATACCTGGGTGAGAACCGGGGAGACCTGCGGGCCTTCTCCCGGGCGGTGATCGACGCCGGGGCCGACCTGGTCGTGGGCCACGGGCCGCACGTGCTGCGGGGCATGGAGGTCTACGAGGGGCGCCTGATCGCCTACAGCCTGGGCAACTTCGCGGGCTACGGCACGGCCTTCAACCTCACCGGGCCGCTGTCGGTGAGCATGGTGCTGCGCGCGACGCTCGCGCCCGACGGCACGTTCCTGAGGGGCCGGATCGTGCCGACCGTGCTCACGGATGACGGCCTGCCGGCGCCGGGCGGGGACGCCATCGAAACAGTGAGCCGCCTGTCACAGGAGGACTTCGGCGCCGCCGCTCCCCGCATCGGCGCCGACGGCGTGATCCGCCCCCCGGCGGGAACCGCGCCCGCTCAGGGGGTCAGCGGGTAGCCGACGGGAGCGGTGGGCCCGCCGACGCGCACCACCAGCGCCGCGGGGCCGCCATCGGCGCGCTTCCACAGGTCGCGGAGCGCGTCGGGGAGGTCGTCGCGCGTCGTCACGCGTTCGGCCGACGCGCCGAAGCCGCGGCACAGCGCGGGGATGTCGAGTGACGGGTCGGTGATGGCCAGTCCGGGCCACGCGCCACCGGGACGGCCGGTGAGGCCCTCCATGCCGGCGCGCAGGATCTCGTAGCCCCCGTTGTCGGCGACCACGAGCGCCACGGGGGCGCGCTCGTGGGCGGCGGTCCACAGCGCGTGGATGCCGAACAGCAGGCTCCCGTCGCCCTGCAGCGCCATCACCCGCCGGCGCGGGTCGGCGATGGCGGCCCCCACGGCGGCCGGCAGACCCCATCCGAGCGCGCTGCCGCGGTGCGCCAGCCACGTCTGCGCCGTGCGGCGGGAGATCACGTGCCGCAGGGAGCGGCCCGCCGTGAGCGCCTCGTCGACCACCAGATCGCCCGGGCCGACCGCGTCGGCGATCGCCAGGGCGAAGGCCTCGGGAGAGATCCCGGTGCCCGCGGACGGCGCGGCCGCGATGACGCGCGCCCGCGCGGCGGCCCGGGCGGCGGCGGCCGCGCGCACCGTGCGCGCGGCGCGCCCACGGTCGAGCTCGCCCGCCGGCCCGAGCCGGTCGAGCAGGCCGAACGCCGCCGCCGGCAGGTCACCGACGATGCCGACGGCGGGCGTGTGCACGCGGCCCACCTCGTCTGGATCGACCTCGAGGTGCACCAGGCGGCACCCCTCGGGGAGCGCCTGCCCGGGGCTGTCGCCGAAGAGGCGGAACACCGGCATGCCGATCGCGACGACCAGGTCGTACCCCTCGAGGGCCCGCCGGATCTCGGTCGCGAACGACGGGAGCGGGCCCCGCCAGTGGGGATGGTCGGTTGCGACGGGCACGGTGGCCCCGAAGGGCTCCCCGAACAGCGGCGCCCCGAGCCGTTCGGCCAGCGCCGCCACCGACGCGGACGCTCCGGATCGCGCCACCTCGTCGCCCGCGACGACGACCGGGGAGGCCGCGCCGGCGAGCAGTTGCGCCGCCGCCGCCACCGCTCCCGGGTCGGGCAGCGGCACGGGAGGCGAGTCGACGCGGGTGAACGGCGACGGCCCCGGGGCGACCTGGACGTCGAGCGGCAGGCTGACCATCACCGGTCCGCGTGGAGGGCGAAGCGCGGTGCCGATGGCGAGAGCCAGGGTGGCGGGCAGGGCGTCGGCGGTCGCCACCTCCCATGCGCCCTTCACGAGCGGGCGGGCCATCTCCACCAGCTCCCCGCCGAGGAAGGGGGCACCGGGCAGCAGGCCCTGCACCTGCTGCCCGACGGTGACCAGCAGCGGTACGCGGGCGCGCGCGGCGTTGAGGATGCCGGACATCGCGTTCGCCAGGCCGGGCTGGACATGCACGTTGACGGCGGCCAGGCGCCCGGTGGCCTGCGCGTACCCGTCGGCCATGCCCAGCACGGTCGCCTCGTGCAGGCCCAGCACATAGCGGGGGTCGCCGGCGCGCCCGATCGCGCCGGTGAGGGGGAGTTCGGTGGAGCCCGGGTTGCCGAAGAGCACCTCGACGCCCTGCTCGGCCAGGGCGGCGCAGAGCCAGTCGGCCCCGTTCGCCGCATCGGAGCTCATTCGAGTGGCGCCATGGTGAGGCCCGAGTCGCGCAGTTGCTGCCAGTAGAGTTCCGCCGGCTCGCGATCGCCGCGCCAGACCCGGGCGCGGCCCCTGGTGTGGATCTCGTTGGCGAGCGACATGCCGCGGGCGTAGTCGACGCCCGGCAGGAAGCGCGACAGGATGCGTGCGACGCCCTCGAAGGTGTTGTGGTCGTCGTTCAGCACGACGATGCTCACCGGATCGCCCAGGCCTCCCGCGGCGCCGGGGCCGCCCTCTCGCGGCTTGACAGGTGTCTCGGTTCCCACCCGCGCAGGATAGCCGCGGTGACCGGCCCCGCGATACCCGCCCGGTGGCGGTTACCCCAGGCGCACCAGCCCGGCGTAGCCGCCGGGACCGTAGCTGCGCGCCGAGACGGCGTCGCCGGAGTTACCCTCGATGGTCTGGATGCCGCCGTCCGCCGCGACCCCGGTGACGATGCCGATGTGGTCGAGCACGCCGGTTCCGGTCCGGTCGAAGACGACCAGGTCACCCACCGCCGGGGCGCCCTGGCCCACCGGGATGTAGCGCCCCTGCGACTCGGCCCACGTGCGCACCGAGGGCACCCAGCCCTCGCCCTGGCCGTTCGGGCCGATCGGCACGCCCGCGTTCGCGGCGACCCACGAGACGAAGTAGGAGCACCACGGCCCGACGCCCGAGTTGGCGGTGGCCGTGCGGTACTCGGCGATGCGCGGGGCATCGTTGGAGCCGGGCGGCTGCTCGGAGACGCCGAGTTCCGCGGCGGCGATCGCCGCCATGCGCCCGCCGACCGTGCCGTCCGCCGGCGGGCCGGGCGGCGGCGAGACCGCCGTTACCGGCGCGAAGGCCCCGGCAGCGGACACGCCGTAGGCGCCGGGCGCGTTGAGGAAGCCGCCGGTGGCGGCGTCGGTCATGGTGGTGGGCGCCGGCGTCATGGCGCTCGCGAGGCGCCCCGCGAATCCGGGTCCGGCCGCGGCGGGTGCCGGAGCCTGCGGGCTCATGATCTGCTGTATGCGCCCGACGGCCTCGATGTAGCCGGGCGCCGGGGAGTGCAGTGTGACCGGGGTGGTCAGCGGTGCCTCCTGGGGGGTGTGCTCTGGCTGGATCGGCCGGACCGGGACGCCCCTTGAGCGCAGGGGCCTCCTCACGGCCGGCCGGGCTCACCGGCATCGAAGGTGGCCAGGGCACGGCGCGCCGCCGCGAGGCAGCGCTCACGGTCACGGTCGGCGGCCCGGACCCTCACGGACACCATTCCGCTGGCATCGAACACCGCGTCGGTGACGAGGGGACCATGCGCGCCGGTTGCGATGCTCGCGATCGCGCAGGTCGCGCCTCCCGCCGGCAGCACCAGCGACCCGCGGAACCAGTGGTTGCCGGGGTGGTGCGCGCGGGCGGTCCGCGCCCCGTTGGCCAGCAGGTGGCCGGCGACCCGGTCGGCGAGGGAAGCGGCCTGCGTGGCGGCGTTCCCCGCGGTGGCGGGGGCCTCGTCGCCGGTGCTGGAGCACGAGGTGAGCGCCGGCGCGATTGCCGCGACGACGAGGGTGACCGCGGCGATGCGGGCATGTGGCGAGCGAGCCATGTGATCGCAATGATTGCGCACCACGCCGGTCGCCGTGCCGGGCCGGTCCGGCACCGGGACGCGGGCGATACCCTCAACCGATGGCGACGGCGACGACCACGGGAAGCGAGGCGGATGCCGCCGCCCTCGCCCCGTTCCACCCGCTGGTGCGCCGCTGGTTCGCCGGCGCCTTCGGGTCGCCCACTCCCGCCCAGGTGGCCGGGTGGCCGCCGATCGCCGCCGGTGAGAATGCCCTGATCCTGGCGCCGACCGGTTCGGGTAAGACCCTCGCCGCGTTCCTGTGGGGGCTCAACACCATCATCGCCGACCGCATCGAGAACCGGCCGGCCGGGCGCCTGCTCTACATCTCGCCGCTGAAGGCGCTGAACTATGACGTGGAGCGCAACCTCGACGCGCCTTTGGCGGGCATCGCGGCGGTGGCCGAGCGGGCGGGGATGCGGGCGCCGCCGGTCTCGGTGGCGGTGCGCACCGGCGACACGCCGGCCCGTGAGCGCCGGCGGATGCTCCGCACCCCTCCTGACATCCTCATCACCACGCCGGAGAGCCTCTACCTGCTGCTCACATCGCGGGGCCGCGAGATGCTGGCCGACGTGCGCACGGTGATCGTGGACGAGATCCACGCGGTCGCGGGCACCAAGCGCGGCGCCCACCTGGCGCTCAGCATGGAGCGGCTGGAGCGCGTGGTGCGCGCCGGCGGCGGGCGGCTGCAGCGCATCGGGCTGTCCGCCACGCAGCGGCCGCTCGACGAGATCGCCCGCTTCCTCGGAGGGCACGAGGACGACGGGTCACCGCGCCCGGTCGCGATCGCCGACGCCGGGGCGGCGCCCGACCTCGACCTGAGGGTGGTCGTGCCGGTCGACGACATGCGGGTGCTGCCCGACGCCCAGGACGGGCAGGGGGCGCAGGGGCCCGGCTCGGAGAACCGGCGCCGCTCGATCTGGCCCGCCATGTACCCGGAGCTGCTGCAGCTGATCCGGGCGCACCGCTCCA
>JBKHVQ010000043.1:0-8493 GCA_046569985.1 Thermoleophilia bacterium
TGGCCGCCCGACGCCGCCAGGGTCTCGGCGGCGGCATCATCGGGGTCGCCGCGCTGCCAGGCCGGGAGGCCGCGGGCGACATCGGCGGGGTCGCGGGCCAGGTCGAGCAGCGTGATGCCGGATGTCGCCATCCACCAACGGTATCGCGGAGCGCCATCCCCGCGACGACCCGGTCGCGTCCCGCGGGTCCGATCGGTCGCCCGGATCCAGCAGGTGGCGATGGTTCATGCGGTACGCCCATGCCAGCAGCTCCGCGATGACCGGTGCAGCTCCGGCGGCGCCAGGTCGTCGATGTCGAGGTTCGCCATGGCCGGGGCGGAGCCGATGCCGTCACCGTCGGCGGGCGTCAGCACCACGCGGCCGCCGGCGACCGCCAGGACGGCGAAAGGGCTGGGGATCGGCGGCATCCCCACATCTGTCGTCAGGTCCGGCGATCTCCTGAACCACCGGCGGTCAAGTGGCGGCCGGCCGCTGCCGATAGGCCCGGCGTAAGGCGTCCACCGAGGGGACCCGCGTGATCAGGGGTGTCTACATCGCCGCGACCGGGATGCTGGCCGAGACCCAGCGCCAAGACGTGATCGCGAACAACCTGGCCAACGCCACGACGACCGGCTTCCGGCGCAGCGTGACCACCGCAACGCCCTTCGCCGAGACGCTCCTGAACAACATGACCGCCGCGGGCGCGCCGGCGATCGGGTCGCTCACCCGCGGCGCCCAGCTCGAGGGCGTCACCATGCTCGACACCCAGGGCTCGCTGCGCGCGACGGGCAATCCGCTCGACCTCGGCCTCGTCGGCAACGGCTACTTCGCCCTCGACACGGCCGCCGGCCGCAGGTACACGCGCGACGGCACGTTCTCGATCGCCGCCGACGGCCGCCTGGTCACCAAGACCGGCGAGGCCGTCGCCGGCGTCGGCGGCGCCATCACGTTGACGCGCGGCGCGCCGATCGACATCGCCTCCGACGGCACCGTGACCCAGGGCGGGACCGTGCGCGGCCAGTTGCTGATCACCGGGCTCGCTCCGGGTTCGGCGATCCCGGAGGGCGGAAGCCGCTTCGACGGCACGCCGATCGGTCCCGACGGCACCCGCGTGCGGCAGGGGCACATCGAGGCGAGCTCCGTGAACGTGGTGTCCGAGATGGTCGAGCTCATCCGCACGATGCGCTCGTTCGAGGCCAACCAGAAGGCGGCGCAGTCGCACGACGAGGCGCTTGCGCAGTCCGTGGGCAGGGTGGGGCGGGTGGCGTAGGAGGCTGAGGCGATGCGAACCCTCCCGACGAGCCGGACCGTCCCGTGTGGCGGAAGCTCGGGATCCCGGTCCGACAGACCGGTCCCGCCGGGAACTCGCACCAACGCCGCTTCCTTCTCCGATCCGCGTAACGACGACGTGGGGGTTCCGGGCACATGATGAACGCGCTGTATTCCGCCGCGACCGGCATGCGTGCTCAGCAGAGCAGCATGGACGTGGTCGCCAACAACCTGGCGAACGCCACGACCGTGGGCTTCAAGCGCGACCGGGTCGACCTGGTCGACCTCGACTACCAGCCGTTCCTGCTCGCCGAGGGAGGCGAGGCCCAGGTCGGCCTCGGTTCCGCCCCCGGCCAGATCGCCAAGGAACACGAGCAGGGCGCGCTGCAACAGACCGGCCGGGCCCTCGATGTCGCCGTCCAGGGTGAGGGCTTCCTGCAGGTCGTCCGCCCCGACGGCACCCTGGCGTACACGCGGGCCGGCAACCTCCAGACCGACGCGAACGGCCGCATCGGGCTGCCCGGGGGGGAACTGCTGCAGCCGCGCATCACCGTCCCCGCCGGCGCCGGCGCTGTGACCATCGCCCCCGATGGCCAGGTGAGCGCCGTGGTGAACGGCGCCGTGCAGAACCTCGGCCGCATCGAGACCGCCTCCTTCGCCAACCCCGGCGGCCTGAGGGCCCTGGGTGACAGCCAGTTCGCCGCCACCGCCAACTCCGGCGTCGCCGCCGTCGGCGCGCCCGGCACCGACGGGCGGGGAGCCCTCAGCCAGGGCGTCGTCGAGGCGTCCAACGTGAACGTCGGCACCGAGATGATCTCTCTCATCACCACGCAGCGCGCGTTCGAGGCGGCCGCCAAGGTCGTCACGGCCAGCGACGAGATGATGGGCATGGCGAACGGCCTGCGCCGATGACGCTGCCGATCGCCACGACCGCCGCAGCGGGTCCCGCAACCGCGGCGGCGGCCACGGGCGCCTCCGGCCCGCCGGTGGACCCGCAGATCGCGGAGGCCGCCCGGGGCCTCGAGGGCATCTTCATGTCGATGCTGATCGACGAGATGATGGCCGGCACCTCGATCGGCGCCGCCAACCCCATGTACGCGGGGCTCGCGACGGAGAAGCTCGGCGACGCGCTCGCCGATGCCGGCGGCATCGGCCTCGCCGCGGTGCTCGAGCGCCAGCTCGGCGGTGCCTCGTGAGCGTTCAGCGCTGCACGGAGTGCGGGGGGCTCTTCGCCAACATGCCCCGCGGCGTGTGCGCCGGCTGCCTGGACCAGCGCGAGCGCGACTTCCGCGTGGTGCGCGACTGGCTGCGCGACAACCGCGGCGCCGGCATCCCCGAGGTCACCGAGGCGACCGGGGTGGATGAGGGCGTCATCGTGCACTTCATCCGCGAGGGCCGCATCGAGATCATCGATCCCACCGCCGACCCCGCGCTGCGGCGCCAGCGCGAGGACGAGGAGCGGCGCGCCGAACTGGTGCGGCGGCTCGCAGACGCCGAGCGGCTCGGGACGTCCGTGCGCGCCGACATCGACGCGCCCCCTCCGGGCGTGCCCGCGCGCAACAACCGTAGCCACGGCATGAGAGCGAGGAGAGGGTGATGCGTGACAGCGCCGCTCAACTGGCGAGCTGCCTTGACGATGTCATCGAGGTGCAGGAGCGACTCCTCACCGCGCTCGTCACCCAGCGTCCCGCCATCGTGGAGGGGCGCCACCACGACGTGGAGGCCCTCGCCCGGCAGGCCGAGATCGAGATCCGGCGCCTGACGGTGGCCGAGCGCATCCGCGCCGCCGCCGCCCAGGTGATGGCCGACGAGCGAGGACTGCCGTCCCCGCGCTGGTCCGTGCTCCGCACGGCCCTCGACGAGGAGGAGTCGACGGCCCTCGCGGAGCGCATCGCGACCGTCGAGGAGCTGGTTCGCGACCTGGAGATGGCGAACGCCATCAACGGCCAGCTCGTGCGCCAGGAGCTCGAGGTGATGGATGCCTCGATGCGCAGCCTCGCCGGCCCCGGCCCGCGGTCGTATACCGCCGCCGGCGCGAACGCCGACGCTCCTGCGCCCCGCCCGATGATGCTCAACACCTCCGCCTAGAGAACGAACGACGATGGGATCAACCTTCTTCGGGCTCAACGTCGCGCTGTCGGGCATCGTCACCCAGCAGCGTGCGCTGAACACCGTCTCGCACAACATCACCAACGCGGGAACGCCCGGCTTCACGCGCCAGCGCGTGGACCTGGCGGCCGCCACCGCCCACCCGATGCCGGGCATCAACACCGCGGTCGGCCCGGGGCAGATCGGCACCGGCGTGGTTGCCACGCAGCACTCCCGCGTACGTGACCAGTTCGCCGATGTCACCGTGCGCACGCAGTCGGCCCTGGTGGGCGAGTGGAACGCGCGCGCCGCCGGGCTCAGGACGCTCGACACCGTCATCGACGAGCCCGGCGACACCGGGATCACCGCCCTCCTCTCGCGCTACTGGTCGGCGTGGCAGGGCCTCACGACCCAGCCGGACTCGACCGCGAGCCGCGAGGCGGTGCGCGCCGCCGGCGTGACCCTGGCCGAGGGAATGAACGACCTCCACGACAGGCTGGTCGCGACCCGGGGCGAGGCGGACACCCGCATCGGCTTGGAGACGGCCCGGGTCAACGAGCTGGCCTCCCAGATCAACGAGGTCAGCCAGAAGATTGCCGTGATCGTGGCCACCGGGCAGGAACCCAACGACCTGCGTGACGTCCGCGATGTGCTCGTGGACGAGCTCTCGGGTTTCGCCTCCATCTCCATCAGCAGCACGGGACTCGACAAGATCTCGATCGCCATCGGCAGCCAGCTGCTGCTGGACGGCACCAGCGACACCGTGAACGCCCTCGCCGTCGACGGGCTCGGGAACGCGACCGTGGGCGGGATGGGCGTGACCCTCACCAGCGGCAGCATCCGCGGCCAGATCGAGCTGCGCGACACGATCATCGGCGGCCCGGCCGGGTACATCGCCCAGCTCGACACGCTGGCGGGATCGGTCGTGTCGTCGGTCAACACCCTCCACTCGGCGGGGTTCGGCCTCGACGGCTCGACCGGCAACGCCTTCTTCAGCGGCGCCACCGCTGACACGATCGCGGTGGCCGCGCCGGTCCTCGCGAGCGTCGACGCCATCGCGGCGAGCTCATCGGCGGTCGGCCTTCCGTTCGACGGTGACAACTCCGTCTCGATCGCCCAGCTCCAGTTCCTGGTGCAGTCGATCGGCGCCTCGACGACCACCATCGACGGCTTCTACCAGCAGTTCGTGGCGAAGCTCGGCGTTGACGCCGACCAGGCCTACCGCATGGCGGAGGTCCAGAACGGGGTCCTTGATGGCGCCATCTCCCGCCGCGACTCGGTGAGCGGGGTCAACCTGGACGAGGAGGCCGCCGACATGGTGCGCTTCACCAAGTCCTACAACGCGGCCGCGCGCATGGTCACCGCGGTCGACGAGATGCTCGAGACCATCATCAGCCGCATGGGCATCGTGGGGAGGTAGGACGTGATCGACCGCATGAGCTCCGGGCAGATGGCCCGCACCTACGTCAGCGACCTCCGGGGCGTCTACGCGTCGCTGGCCGAGTCGCAACAGCAGGTGTCGACCGGGAAGACGATGATCCGCCCGTCCGACGACCCGGTCGGCATCGCGATCTCCCTCGGGCTGCGCCGGGACCAGGCGGCCACCGATGCCTGGGCGCGCAACATCCAGGACTCGCTGACCTGGCTCAACACCACCGACCGAGCGCTCGGGCAGGCCCTGGAGGTCGTCCAGCGCGCGTCCGAGCTCGCGGTTCAGGGCGCCAACGGCACCCTGTCGGTGGAGGCCCGCAACCTGATCGCGGACGCCGTCGAGGGCCTGAAGAGCCAGTTCGTGGAGGTCGGCAACAGCAGCCTCGGCGGTCGCTACCTGTTCGCCGGCACCGCGACCACCACCCGCCCGTTCGACCCGGTCACCGAGACGGCGGCACTGCCGATCAGCACGGGTCAGATCACCCGCGAGGTGGCCCAGGGCTCGGTGGTCGCCATCAACACCACCGCCGACCGGTTGCAGGGTCCCGGGGGCGCCACCCCCGACATCTTCACGGCGCTCGACAACCTCGCGACGGCCCTCCGCGCGAGCGACTCTGCGGGCATCGCCAACGGCCTGGTCGACTTCGACGCCCATTTGGACAACATCAACATGCTGCGCGGCGAGGCCGGCGCGAAGGTGAACCGGCTCGAGCTGACCGCCGGCCGCTTCGAGGCCCAGCGCGTGGCCACCGGAGAGCAGCTGAGCACCCTTGAGGGCGTCGACATGGCCCAGGCCATCATCACCTTCACCGAGCGGGAGAACGTCTACAGGGCGGCGCTGGCCGCCGGGGCGCGCATCTCCCAGCCCTCGCTCATGGACTTCCTGCAGTGACCGTGCCCCCGCGAGCCGCCGCCCACCGTAACCGCCCACGCCGTTAGGCGAGGAGAGCAATCACCATGACCACTCAGACCGCTCCCCCCGAGGCACCGATCGCGGTCGCCTCCCAGGCGCTCGGCCCGGTGGAGATCGACCCCGCGCGCGCGATCCGCCTGGTGGAGCCGCTGGCCGGCTTCGCCGAGTGCCTCTCATATGCCCTCGTCCCCCACGTGCGCGACGGCGAGGAGAGCGGCGCGATCCAGTGGCTGCAGGCCCTGGAGCGCCCGTTCCACGCGTTCATCGTCGCCGACCCCTGGAACGTGTTCCCGGACTACGCGCCCGAGGTCTCGAACGCCGACGCCGGGGCGCTGGGGCTGGCCAATTCGGAGGATGCCCGCCTCTATGTGGTCCTCACCGTGTCGGGCGAGGGCATCACGGCCAACCTGCGGGCGCCGATCGTCGTCAACGCCGCGGAGCGGTCCGCGAAGCAGGTCGTTCTGCTGGGCGACGCCTACCACACCCGCCACGAGGTGCGCCGCGGCGCGTAGCGCGTGACCCGGTGCCGCTCAGTGCGGCACCGGAGGCAGGTCCTCGTGCTTGCGGCGCTGGAGCCAGGCGACCAAGGCCCGCCGCTGCGCGTCGTCGAGCCAGTGCTCCGCGGCGTGTCCCAGTCGCGCGATCGGGGGGCCGTCGCCCAGGAGCGCCTGATTGCGCCCGAGGCGCCAGGCGATCCAGCCCACGAGGCGTTCGATCTCGGCGTCATCGAGGTGCATCGCGCAATGGTTCACGATCTCGGCCGGGAGGGTCATGGGGGCGGAGATCGTATCGAACATATGTTCGATATCCAGTGCCGCGGCGACCACGAGTCACTAGCCTCCCCGGGGGAACCGGTTCCACACCAGGAGGGGCGACATGTCGGAGGTTGTGGTGGTGGCGCACGCGCGCGCGAAGAAGGGCCGCGGGGCGGAGGCCGAGGCGCTGCTGATGAACCTGATCGGCCCGACCCACGGCGAGGACGGCTGCCTGCTGTACGCGCTGCACCGCGATGTCGCCGACCCGGACCACCTGGTCTTCGTCGAGCGATGGACCGGCGCCGAGGCGCTCGCCGCGCACGCCGGCGCCCCGCACCTTGGCCTGCTGAAGGATGTCGGCCCGATGGTGCTGGAGGGCCCCGTCGAGGTCTTCGTGCTCGACCCGGTCCCCGGCGGCGAGCCGCACCTGGGCACGCTCGCCGGGGCCTGATCAGGGGCGCTCCCACGCGGACTCGGTTCGTCGTCCCGCGGGGGCGGGCGGGCCGAGCAGGACGGGGACAACCAGGGCGGCGGCCAGCGCGAGCGGCGCCACCGCGCGGCGCATAAAGCGGGTACAGCGGCACCATGTCGGCGAGCGCGCACCAAGCGACGACGCGACGCTCGAGCCGCTTGGCCTCAGCTGAGGCGGGGCGGGCGGATCAGCCGGGGGGATGCATGTGCGACAGGGTGACACACGCTCGCCCCGCGGGCCACCCCGCGGGCCTGGGAGCAGGCCGCCGGGGGCGGCACGGGAGACGGCGAGGGACCTACAGGACCTCGTCCTCGTCGTCATCCTCGTCGGGCTCCTCGACGTCCTCCAGGGAGATCTCCTCGATCTCCTCGCCGTCGACGACGCGTGTGCGGCTGACGGTGAGGTCCTCCTCGGCGCTCGCGGCCGGGACCGCGGACTCTTCCTCGGTCTCCGTCTCGGCCCCGGTCTCGGTGCCGGCCTCCTCCTCGACGGCGCCCTCGAGCACCTGGGCGAGCGCCGGGGTCATGCCCGCGTCGCCCTCGTCGGTCTCCAGTTCGTCCTCGTCGACCAGACCCTCGACGAGGAGCGGATCCTCCAGGGCTTCGATCTCCAGCAGTTCCCGCTCGAGGTCGGCGCGCCCCTCCGGGTCCCAGCGGACGGTGACGGCGCCCTCGAGGATCTCGGCCTCCGCCAGGGCGACCGGGTCGCGCGAGGTGAGCTCGCCCGGGGCGGGCGGCGGCGTGGACTCGGCCTTCAGCTCCGCCGGGTCGGCGGTGAGCCAGAGCGTGATCTGGCGCGCGCGCTTGGCGACCGCATGGACCAGCGCGTAACGCGACCCGTCAACGTGCTGGAGCGACTGGTCCAAGTGGCGTCCGTAAAGCATTCAACCCTCCACCGATGATGGTGCCCGAACGAGCGACCAGCCATACTAGACAAGATCGACGGAACATCCACGTCATGCACGACCGCGCGCGGCGCAAGGAGGCCCCATGCTGGTGCTCACCAGGAAGGCCAACCAGAGCATCATGATCGGTGACGGCATCGAGGTCTCCGTGCTCTCCATCGTCGGCGAGAAGGTGCGCCTGGGCATCCAGGCGCCACGCGACGTGCCCGTCTTCCGCAAGGAGGTCTTCCTGGAGATCCAGGCGCAGAACGTCGAGGCCGCCGGGTCCAGCAGGGCCGACCTCGATCGCGCCCTCGGGTCGATCGCCGAGCCCGACGAGGACCTCAAGGCCTGACTAAAGGAGCGGCGCGCACGCGCCGATAGGGCACCTGGGCACGGTGGACGCCGTGCCCGGGCGCACCGCGGGAGTCGCATGGATGCGGTCTTCCAGGCGGGCGCCGCCACGAGCTTTCCGACCCCGGTATTCAAGGAGGAATCATGGGTCTTCGCATCTACCACAACGTTGAGGCCGCCAACGCGCACCGCGTCCTCAACAACACCAACAACGCGCTCTCCAAGTCGATGGAGCGCCTCTCCAGCGGCCTGCGCATCAACCGCGCCGCCGACGATGCGGCGGGACTCGCGGTCTCGGAGGTCATGCGCTCGCAGATCCGGGGCATGAATGTCGCCTCGCGCAACGCGC
>JBKHVQ010000044.1:0-1935 GCA_046569985.1 Thermoleophilia bacterium
GGATGCGCGTCGATGAGCAAGGTCCGCATCCCACCCGTCCTTCGCCAGGCCACCGACGGCGCCCGCGAGCTCACCATCGAGGGCGCCACCGTGGGCGAGGTGCTCGAGGCCCTCTACGAGGCGCACCCCGGGGTACGCGGTCAGCTCGTCACTCCCGAGGGCGAACTGCACAAGTTCGTGAACCTGTATGTGAACGATGAGGACGCGCGCCTGATGTCGTGGCTCGACACGGAACTCGGCGACCGCGACACGCTGCTCATCCTCCCCGCGATGGCCGGCGGGGCGCCGTGACCCACGCCGGCACCGGGATCACCGCACCGCCCGCGGTGGTGTCGCCCGATCTCGTCGCCACCATCGGCAACACGCCGTTGGTCGAACTGCGCCACATCTCCCCGAACCCGGATGTCCGCATCCTCGCGAAGATGGAGAGCCACAACCCGACCGGCTCGATCAAGGACCGCACCGCGCTGTCGCTGATCGAGGACGCCGAGCGGCGCGGCATGATCACGCCGGGCGACACGATCATGGAGCCCACCTCGGGGAACACCGGCATCTCACTGGCGATGATCTGCCGGGTGCGCGGCTACAAGCTGGTCGCGGTGATGCCCGAGAACGTCACCGAGGAGCGCCGCCAGTTGCTGACGCTCTACGGGGCCGAGATCGTGCCGACCGACGGTGAGTACGGCTCGAACGGCGCGGTCGCGGTCGCGCAGCGCCTGTCGGCGGAGAACGGCCTGTACATGCCCTTCCAGTACGGGAACCCCGCCAACCCGGACGCCCACTACCGGGGCACCGCCCAGGAGATCATCGACGCGTGCCCCGAGCTGGACGTCTTCGTCGCCGGCCTCGGCACCGGGGGCACCCTGATGGGCAGCTCGCGGCGGCTGAAGGAGCACCGCCCCGAGGTCCAGATCGTGGCATGTGAGCCCCTGCAGGGGGACCCGGTCAGCGGGCTCCGCAGTCTCGACGACGGCTTCGTGCCGCCGGTGCTCGACATCTCGCGGCTCGATCGCAAGCTGCTCGTCGGGAACCGTGAGGCCCTCGTGATGACGCGCCGCCTTGCGAGCGAGGAGGGCATCTTCGCGGGCGTCTCGTCGGGCGCGGTGATGCACACCTGCGCGCGCGTCGCCGAGCGGATGGAGCGCGGCACGATCGTGGGCATCATCTGCGACGGCGGCTGGAAGTACCTCTCGGCGGGCATCTGGAGCGGAGAGCTCGACGAGGTCGAGGACACGCTCGATCGCGGGATCTACTGGTGAGGATCGCCCGGGCCCTCGCGGACGAGCTGGTCGCGCACGCGCGGGAGGAGATGCCCAACGAGTGCTGCGGTCTGATCGCGGGGCGCGACGGCACCGCGACGCGGGTGATCCGCACGGCGAACACCGAGGCCAGCCCCTTCATGTACGTGATGGACCCGCGTGAGCAGATGCGTCTGATGGACGAGATCGAGGACGCCGGCGAGGACCTGGTGGCCGTCTACCACTCGCACACCCGCTCGGCCGCCTACCCGTCGCGCACCGATGTGGAGTTGGCCTTCTTTCCGGACCCGCTGTATGTGATCGTCTCTCTGGCGGACCGCGACGCCCCGGAGATCCGGGCCTTCACCCTCCGTCGCACGGCACCCGAGGGCGAGCAGATCGCCGAGGAAGAGGTCCAGATCACATGAGGGCACGCCGTTTCACCGCCGTCGTTCTGGCGCTGGGGATCGCCGCGGGCGCCGCCGCCTGCGGCGGAGATGAGTCGGTGGTCACCGTCACCACCGACGAACTGCCCACCGCCGCCGCCACGACCACCTCCGCGACCCCCACCACCCTTGCCGCGCCGACCACGGCGCCGGAACCCACGACCGAGTCGGCCCCGGACCTGACGCTGGCCCAGCGCCTCCCGCCCGAGGACGCGATGCCCGGCACCAACCCGGGCACGGCGCGCAACATG
>JBKHVQ010000045.1:0-5173 GCA_046569985.1 Thermoleophilia bacterium
CAGCACCACCAGGGCGATCTCGCTGCGCGCCGGCGGCGGGGTCTCGGCCGTCGTCGCGGGCGCCGTCGTCGCCGTCGGGGCGGTCGGGGTCTCGCCGTCGGTGGCCGCCGCCGTGGTGTCGGGCGCGGGCGCGCCGGCGTCGAGCACGGTCACGGTGCCGTCATCGCCGCGCAGGATCCAGCCGCCGACGAACCCGAGCACCAGGCAGGCGAGGATCAGGGCGACCGGACGGAGCCAGCCACCCCCTCCGGTCGGCGGGGGCGCGGGCGCGAGGGGCGGCTCGGTGCTCATGGAGGCCGATGTTACCGCCGAGGGCGGCCGTTACGCGCATCCACGTGCCGACGGGCGCCGATGCTGCTAACCTGCCCGCGGTCGCGCATGAATGCGCCCCCGACGCACCTCGACGCCACCCGTCGCGCGAGGCGGTGAGGACTCTCTCGCGGACGTACGGCCGCGTCGGACACCACGTCGGCGTGCGCCCGTGCTCTGGAAGGCTGGCACGAGATGCCTGATGCATCGCAGCCCATCATCGAGTCACCTGTCGATCGCTCGCCGGGCGATCTGCTCGCCCATGCCCTCGCGAACCCCACCGAGGTGTGGCCCGACGTGGTGCTGCGCGAGCACCAGCTCGAGGCGCTCGACGAGCTGGCGGCCCGCCTCTCGCACGGCGCCACGCGCACCTGGGTCGACGCGCCCACCGGCTCCGGCAAGACGGTGATGTTCCTGGCGCTGGCCGCCGCGCTCGGCGGCAGTGCCCTGGTGCTGGTGCCGCGCCGCAATCTGGCCGAGCAGACCGCCGCCGGGCTGGCCCGGCACTTCCCCGCCATCCCCGCACTGCCCGAGGGGCCCGGCAGCGCCGGCCGGCCGGGCGTGGCGATCTGCACCTACCAGGCCGCCCTCCGCCATCAGGACACGATGGACTGGGAGAACGTCACCCTCCTGATCTGCGACGAGGCGCACGCGACGCTCGGCTCGCAGACGCGCAAGCTGCTCGACCGGGCCGAGAACGCCATCGTCGTGGGTTTCACCGCCACCGGCTCCACCACCACGGGCCACGTGGAGCAGGTGTTCGGGCCGGTCGCCACGACCCTTGACCGCGCCTCGGCGATCGAGCGCGGCATCCTCTGCCCGCTGCGGTCCCTGCGGGTCGAGCGGGCCGTCGACCTCTCGGATGTCGCCCGCGTCCGCGGCGACTTCGACCAGGCGAGCCTGGGCCGCGCCCTCGATCGCGCCCGCTGGCACCGCGCGTGCGCCGATGTCTGGGCCGAGCACTTCCAGCCGCTCGGGCTGGCCGGGGTGGCCTACACGGCGACGGTCGCCCAGGCGCACGCGCTGGCCGACGAGCTGGCCGATCGCGGCGTGAAGGCGGCGGCCGTCTCGGGCCAGACGCCGCAGCGCGAGCTGCAGCGCGTCCTGTTCGACTTCTCGGCCGGGCGCATCGATGTGCTCTGCAACGCCGACCTTCTCACCGAGGGATGGGACGAGACGCGCGCGTCGGTGGTGATGCACCTGGCGCCCACCACCTCGGAGCGTGTCTTCGTGCAGCGCCTGGGGCGCGTCATGCGCCCGGCGCCGGGCAAAGAGGCCGTGTCGGTCGAGTTCCTCCCCGCCGGCGACCCGATGGGCGTGCAGACCAGCCACGATGTCTTCGGGCTCGGCTGGTACCGGCCGCTCGGCCGGGTCGCCGGGCCGCCCGAGGCGGGCGAGCGCGGGGCGCTGAGCAAGGCGGCCGCGCTGCTCGCCGAGCAGGAGGGCGGGGGCGCTGCACTGGTGAACCCTGCTGCCGCGCCGGGGCTGATCGCCGCGGGCCTCGCGGGTGACGGCTGGCGCGCCGCCGACCCGGCGACGCTCCCCCACACCCTCATGGAGGAATGGGTCGAGGCGGCCTCCCAGGATGTGACCCTCGAGGAGCTGATCGACACGGTCACGGCCGGCATCGATCCCCTGGCGGCCGTGCCGTGGTGGGCCCTCAGCGGCCTGGTGGCGCGCAAACTGGCCGGTGCCGACGGCTCCGACCAGCCGCTGTGGCGTGCCTGGGCCACCGCGCTCCTGGTGCAGCCCGAGCTGCGCCGCGCCCTGCCCGACGACGTGCCGCGGCGCGTGCTCGACCGCCTCCGCATGAGCAGCCGTGAACGCCTTCGGGCGCTGTGGTGGCACGCCGACGCGGCCGGGCGCTGGGACCGGCTGGCCGCGCTCGAACAGCTCGGCCGCTCGGGCGACCGCCGCCGGCGCTGGTCGGCCCTGGAGGAGACATCCGAGTGGGCGCCGAGCTGGGCATGGGATGTCGCCCGGGCGCTCGCCGACAGCACGCGGCCGGGACGCAACCAGGAGGCGGCGCGCATCGCGGCCTGGGAGGCCCACCACCTGATCTCCAACGGCGGGGAGCTGGCGCTGATCGCGCTGTGGCTGCGCGCCGCGGGCGAGCCGCCGCCGGACCCCGTGGCACCCGACGACCCCTCGGCGCTGCGACTCGGCCAGGCGGCGCGCCTGCTCGTGATGCTGGGGCCCGGGGACGTCCCCGCGCGCGCGGAGCACCTGCGCCTGGCGGCCCGGGCCGCCGACGCGGCGGGCGGCTGGGCACGCCTGCGCGGAGCGCTCGACGCGATCGACCTCTCGAGCCCCGACGCCAAGCGCGCCCTGCGGGCGGCGGTCGGGGCCATGCAGCCGTCGGCCCTGTCGTCGCGGCGCGCGTGGAACGCCCTGCGCACGCGGTTCCCGCGCCTGCCCGAGCCCGAGGTCGTCGGCGTCGGCGAGGGCCGCAAGAAGGCGGCCGCCGAGGAGGAGGGTGCCCCCGCCGCCCCGACGCGCTCACGCCGCCGCCGCCGCCGTCGTCTGCGCAGCCCGGGTCCCGAGGGCGGCGCGGAGCCGCACTCACCGCAGGAGGGGGCCTCGCCGGCCCGGCGCGAGGAGCGCAAGGAGGGCGACGGGCCCGCTCAGGAGGGTGTCTCCGCCCCGCGGCGGCGCCGCCGGCGCCGCCGGCGCCGCTCGGGGTCCGGCTCCGGTGCCGCAGCGGGCGAGGGCGCGCCGCCCGCCGCAGGCGGCGGCAGCGGGGAGTAGCCGTATGGCCGACCGCTCCGACGCGGTGGCCGATGAGCTGTGGCAGCGGGTGCGCGGCTTCGCCGAGCGGATCGCCGCGATGGAGGAACTGGAGGCTCTCGGCGAGCTCGACGAGCATGGACAGGCCCGCCTCGACGCCCTCCGCGTGCGCTGCGCCCGCGCCGCGGACCGCGCGGGACTTGCCGACGCGCTCGCCGACCGCCTGGCCGACCCGCGCGGGCGGTCCGGGCGGGCGCGGTCCGGCGGTCAGCCCTAGCCAGGTGGGTCACCGCGCGGCGAACCTCACACTTCCGCGGCGATCCGCCCATGCCCCGCATGTCACCGGTGGCTCCTTAAGGCGGATCTAACCTCCGCCGCCCCGGCGCGCGATACAACTCTGCGCGGTGGCCGAACTCCCCCCGATCCCCCCGCGACCCCGCCGCGACGGCCTTCCGCCGATCGCCGTCCGTCCGCGCGAGAGCGGCGACGGCCTTCCGCCTCTCGGCCCGCGTCCCGTCCGCGGGTCGGCGCCGCTCGGCACGGCCACCGGGCCGCCGGACCCACCTCGCCCGCGGCGCCGCCGCCGGATCGGCAGCGCGCAGGGCCCCACCGCGTGGCTGATCGCGGCGGTCGCCCTGTTCGCGGGTCTGTTCGGCGGCCTCATCGGCGCGTCGCTCCAGGGTGACGAACCGGCGCCCGCCGCCACGCCGACCACCCAGCCGATCCCCGTGTCGTCGACCCCGGAGACGAGCCTCGCGGAGCTGGTGAGCCGGACGGCACCCAGCGTCGTGCAGGTGATCACCTCCGGCGGCGAGGGGAGCGGAGTGATCCTGTCCCCCTCGGGCCTCATCGTCACCAACGCCCACGTGATGGGGACCGACACGCGGGCGACCATCGTCACCGCCGACGAGCGGCGCGTGCAGGCGAGCCTCGTGCGCAGCTCCGAGCGGGAGGACCTGGCGATCCTCCAGCCCCGCGGGCAGGTGGGCCGCGGCGCGATCCTGGCCGAGGAGCCCGACTCCGGCCTGCGCCCCGGCGACGCGGTGTTCGCGATCGGGAGCCCGTTCAGCCTGCGCAACACCGTCACAGCGGGCGTGGTGAGCGCGCTGGGCCGTGACACCGGCAACGGGGTTCCGATGATCCAGATCGACGCGCCCATCAACCCGGGCAACTCCGGCGGGGGGCTGTTCGACATGCGCGGGCGCCTCGTCGGCGTGCCCACCTCCATCTACGCGCCCATCCGCGGCAACGTCGGCATCGGCTTCGCGGTGCCGGCCTCGCGGGTGCGCGCGCTCGTCGACAGCGCCCCCTGATCCGCGTGCACCACCCCGAGGAGACACGAGCCATGGCGTCATCGGTCGATCCGCAGCACCCCGAGCCCACCGCCGTACCGGCCCCCTCGGGGCCCCCCCGCGAGCGCATGGAGGCGGTGCTCTACGAACTGCGGCGCGTGGTCGTCGGGCAGGACCGGCTGCTCGACCGGGTGCTGGTGGCGCTGCTCTCCAAGGGGCACGTGCTGCTGGAGGGCGTGCCCGGCCTGGCGAAGACGCTGACCCTCGAGACCGTGGCCCGCGTCTGCGGCGGTAGCTTCAGCCGCATCCAGTTCACCCCCGATCTGGTGCCCTCCGACGTGGTCGGCGGCCAGGTGCTGGACCGCACCGGCAACTTCGAGACCCGCCTCGGCCCGGTGTTCGCCAACTTCGTCCTCGCCGACGAGATCAACCGCGCGCCCGCGAAGGTGCAGTCGGCGCTCCTCGAGGTGATGGGGGAGGGACACGCCAGCATCGCCGGCGAGACCCACCCGACCCCGCGACCGTTCTTCGTGCTGGCCACGCAGAACCCGATCGAGAGCGAGGGCGTCTACCCCCTCCCCGAGGCGCAGGTCGACCGCTTCGCGATGAAGCTGATCGTGGGCTACCCGACCCCGGCTGACGAGGAGGAGATCGTGCGCCGCATGGCCTCCGACCCGCCCCAGCCGCGGCGCCTGCTCGACCCCCGCCAGATCCTCGACCTGCAGGCCGCGGCCGACACCGTCTTCGTCGACCACCGGGTGCGCGCGTACGCGGTGCGCCTCGTGAACGCCACGCGCAACCCGGCCGGCGAGGGCCTCGGTCACCTCGATCCCTACCTCGACATG
>JBKHVQ010000046.1:0-1846 GCA_046569985.1 Thermoleophilia bacterium
GGTGGCCCCGGCAGCGTCGCCGAGCAGGCGGCACGCGCGGGCGCAGCACAGCTTCACGATGACGCGCAGCCACGGGGACGGAACGGTGATCCGCGCGCGGGACATCGCCGCCTCCAGCTGGGCGCGCGCGCCCCGTGAATCGCCGCTCTCGGCGAGGATCGCGGCGGACACGGCGCATATGAGCACCGATGCCTGGGTGGTGGTCGACTGCGCCGGAACCGACGTCCCGGCGAGGCTCACCGTCGCCCGGGCGGCCGCCAGGCGGCCGAGGGACATGCTGCGGAAGGCGAGCATCCCGAGGACGAACTGCTCCTCGACGAGCCTGCCTGGCGGCACGAGCACCTGCGCGTCGCGCAGCGCGTCGCCGGCCTCATCGAGGCGCCCCGCGAGCAGCGCCGCGGTGCCCACCAGCGTCCGCGCCCACGCCTTGACGGCGCTCTCGGGCGGTTCCGCGCCGTCGAAGGCCCGTGCGCCGGCGTCCATCGCGTCGAGGCCCGTGGAGCCGAACATCGCTCTCCATGCCGCGATCGCGGAGTTCAGCGACGCGAAGTCGCTGGAGCAGACGGCATCGCGGGGATCGGCGGCCTCGGCGATCGCCACGAAGCGGCCGGCGTCTGCGAGGCCCTCGATCGCATCGTGCCAGGCGATGATGATCGCCAGGCCCGGGTCGGTGCGCGCGTCCTCGACCGTGAGGGCCGCGCGCCGCGCCCGAGCGCGATCCCGCCGCCCCGACGCGAGGTGAGCCAGCACGCGGGACGAATAGATGAGAGCGGCGCCCTCCCGGTCCCCGGCGGCCAGCGCGTGCGCGAATGCCTCATCGAGCAGACCCTCGCCGGCGTGCCATCGCGCTGCGAGCAGGTGGAGCCCGCGCTCGATCGCCGGATCGTCGCGGCGCAGATCCGCCAGCAGCACCTCGCGCAGCAGCGGATGGAGCCTCAGCCACCCGTCCTGGGCGACGTGATCGCGCACGGGCACCCCGAGACCGGGGAGCTCGCGCAGGCGTGAACCGACGGCCGCGTCCCCGACGAGCAACCGTGCGAGCGGCTCCGACACCCGGTCGAGCACCGAGATGCGGCGGAGCAGGAGGCGGACCTCACGGGGCTGTGGGCCGACGACCACCTCGCGCAGGTAGTCGCCCATCGACCGTTCTGCGACCAGGTCGCGCACCGCGTCGGCCCCCACCCCGCCGCGACGCAACACGGGGGCGGCCAGATGGACGGCCGCCGGCCAGCCGCCGGTGGCATCGACGATCGCCCCGAGCTCATCGTCGCCGACATCGGTCCCGAGGGCGCGGAGAGCGGCGGCGACCTCCTGGCGGGTCATGCGTAGGTCGGACTGCGCCATCTCGCCCGCCACCCCGGATGCCCTCAGCGCGGCGAAGGGAGCGGGGAACGACCGGCGCCCGGACAGGACCATCGTCGAGCCCTGCGGCACCCGTTCCGCCACTGCCGCGATGAACTCCACGCAGGGGCCGGACGCCGGCCAGTGGGCCCCGTCGATGATCAGCAGGAACGGCACCGCGCCGGGGATGGAGTCGAGGAAGCGATCGGTGCCGGCCGGGAACTCGCCGTCGTCACCCTGGGACGCGCGCGCGAGCGCAGCGGTGTCGAAGGGGACGACGCGGGTGAGAGCGGACGCGACCCGCCGCACCAGTTCCCGGGGCTCGCACTCGGCATCGAGCCCCAGCCACCGGACGCGCCGCGAGTCCGCGCGAGCCCACTGGGAGAGAAGCGTCGTCTTGCCGTATCCAGGGGGCGCCGCGAGGTGGATCGTGGGCTCCTCGATCCGGTCGAGCAGGCCCATCAGGCGCGGCCGGGGAACATGCCACTTCCGCAGCGGCGGCGGG
>JBKHVQ010000047.1:0-3489 GCA_046569985.1 Thermoleophilia bacterium
TCCTGAGGGCCCAGAGCGCGTGAGGAGCGCCCCGCCGACCACGGCGAGCCGGCCTCGCGCCCGTATCGTCCGCTCATGCCGCCAGCGACACCGACCGACGACGATCGCCAGCGCCACCGGCCGCGAATCGGCCGAGTGACTTCTTCAGGGCTCATCTAGAAGAGCGTCGCCAGCAGTGCCGAGCCCGTCTCGGTGAGGCTGTGGGCGCCGTCCGCGTCGCGGGCGACGAGGCCCCGGTACTGCAGCAGCGCCAGCTCGCGGCCGCATTCGCCCCGGTCGCGCCCCAGTTCGCGCGCCAGGCGCTCGGCGCGCGCCGCGCCGATCTCCAGCAGCAGGGCCATGATCATGCGGGCCGTCTCCGAGCACGGCGCCGCGGCCTCGTCGCCGGCGGGAGCGGACGGCAGGGTCAGCGTGACCGTGGCCCCGCCACCCAGGTTGTCCCCGATCTCCAACGAGCCCCCGGCGGCGGCGATCATGCGCTGAGCGAGGGGCAGGCCCCCACCGACGCCGCGCACGACCCGGCGCTCGGCGGGCCCGGCGGAGCTGAAGCCCGGCTGGAGGGCGCGGTCCGGGTCGGCGATGCCCGGGCCGTGGTCGCTGACGCGCACGGCGTGACCGCCGTCGAAGATGCTGACGACCGCGTCGGCGAACCCGGCGTGGACCAGGTTCTCAACGATCTCGCGCACGGCGGGAGCCGGCAGGGAGGAGTGGCGCTCCACGACCTCGCAGAGTCCCTCGATCGCCTCGATCGCCTCGCCCGCGTGCACCGGGATGATCGCCGGCGGCTCATCCGGGGTCGCGTAGACGGCGACCCGCGCGCAGACCTCTGGCGGGGCCGAGCCGGCGGGGGACGTGGGTGTCGGGGCGAGAGTCGGCGGCATCGGGCGGTAGTGCTGAGGGCGGGCACTCTAACCCCCCCACGGGCCCGGTGAAAGGGAAAAAAGCGGCTGTGGATAACAAACGTTCGTGAGAGCGGCGAAAACATGTCTCACCGGCCCCCGGCGATCGAGGTGAGGGTGGTGAGAACACCGTAACCATGGGTGTCTCCGGGGTTCTCCACAGGGATGTCCACACCTGTGGAGATTCTCCAAGATGCCGCTCCCATGGCGGGTTGCTATGCTCGCCGCCCGCGCGGTGGGGAGGCCTGCCCGATTGACCACGCCCGCGATCGCGACGATTACCAACGAGGAGTTCGGCGCCCGTGAAGCGCATCTATCAGCCCAACCGGCGCAAGCGTAAGAAGACCCATGGCTTCCGGAAGCGGATGAGCACCCGCGCGGGCCGCGCCGTGCTGAAGCGCCGGCGGGCCAAGGGTCGTGCCAGTCTCTCGGCCTAGCCGGGAGCGCGCGGCCATACTCGGGATGATTCCTGAGTGACCGAGTCGGGCTCCGGGTCGCGACGTCGCGCACGCATCACCCGCTCCGGCGACTTCGATGCGGTGTACCGGCGCGGGCGCTCCAGCGCCAACCGCCACCTCGTGGTCTATGCCTTCCAGAGGGGCGACGACGACCCTGACCGGACGGTGAGGCTCGGGCTCTCGGTGTCGCGCAAGGTGGGTGGCGCGGTCGAGCGCAACCGTGTCAAGCGGGTGCTGCGCGAGCGCTTCCATGAGGTCGTGCCGGATCTGAGGCCCGGCGTCGACCTGGTGGTGATCGCCCGTCCGGGCGTGGCCGAGTACATCGATCAGCGCGGCTCGGACGCCGTCGGCGAGCGCCTGCGCGAGTTGGCCGTGAAGGTCGCCGGGCGCGAGGACGCGGCATGAGGTCCCTCCTGGTCGCACCGATCCGCGGCTACCAGCGGTTCATCTCCCCGATGTTCCCCCGCCGGTGCAAGTACCACCCGACCTGCTCCGAGTACGCGGTCGGGGTCGTGCGCGAGTACGGGGCGATCCGCGGTACGGTGCTGGCCGCCTGGCGTCTCCTGCGGTGCAACCCGTGGAGCCGCGGAGGCGTCGACTATCCGCGCGACCAGAGGGTGTTCCGCCCGTGAACCCGCTTCAGCTTCTCGAGGACCCGCTCCGCCAGCTCCTCGATTTCCTCCACGAGAACCTCGATCTCAGCTACGGCTGGGCGATCGTCGTGCTGACCGTCCTCGTGCGCACCGCGCTGCTGCCGCTGGTGATCAAGCAGTACCGCTCGATGCGCCAGATGCAGATGGTGGCGCCGCAGCTGAAGGAGTTGCAGCGCAAGCACAAGGGCGACCGGGCGAAAACGCAGGAAGAACTCATGAAGTTCTACCGCGAGAACGACATCAACCCGTTCGCCTCGTGCCTGCCGCTGGTCGCCCAGCTGCCGATCTTCATCGCGCTCTACTACGTGCTGCGCGACTTCGCCGAAGAGGCCCAGGCCGTCGGCGACGAGGCCCTGTCGTTCATGTGGATCATCTCGGATGTCAGCGTCGACTTCCAGGAGCTTGGCTGGTGGTCGGTGGTGCCGCTGCTCGCCATCTACGGCCTGACGCAGCTGCTCTCCACCGAGCTCTCCGCGACGCCGAACATGCCCGAGTCGCAGCGCAAGATGATGCGGGTCCTGCCGATCGTGATCGTCGTGTTCGTGGTCAACTTCCCGGTGCCGGCGGGGCTGGTTCTCTACTGGATGGCGACGAACCTCTGGACCTGCGGCCAGCAGCTCGTGATGCGACACCGCATCGGCCTGCACCTCGCGGAGGTCCCCGAGACCGCGACGACGGGCAAGCGCAGCTCGCGCACCGCGCCGAAGACGGCGACCGCGCTTGTCGATGACGCAGACGAGGTCGTGGCGGACGCGGACGAGATGGGCGACGCGGCCGGGGCCGGCGAGGACGCCGAGGGCGTTGCGGCCCCCGAGGCCCCGGAGGCCCCCGAGGCCGCCACGGCCGAGGAGCGTCCCGCACCGGCACCCGCCCGCGGCGGGTCATCGGGCACGAAGCGGCGCCAGCCGCGGCCGCGGGGCGCGGGCGGGCCGTCGCGGCCCGCGCAGCGGCGTTCGTCCAACAAGAAGAAGAAGAGGTGACGGGGATGCCGGACGGCGCAGCAGGCGGGGCGATCGAGGCCGTCCGCAGGGTGCTCGACGCGGTGGTCAGCGGGGTCGGGGTGCAGGCGACCGTGTCGGTGGCACCCGGGGACGAGGGCGCTGACATCGCCGCGTCCCTCGACGGCGCCGATCTCGACGTCCTGATCGGACGCCAGGGCGAGACCGTGGACGGACTGCAGTACCTGCTCTCCCAGGTGGCCAGCCGCAGCCAGGATGGCGAACGACTGCGTGTCTCCCTGGATGTGGGCGGCTACCGCGAGCGGAGGGCCAACGCGTTGCGCGACCTGGCCGAGCGCGCCGCCGCCGAGGCCGTGGAGTTCGGCGATGAGATCGAGCTCGACCCGATGACCCCGCACGATCGGCGGATCGTCCACATGGCCCTGAAGGACAACACGACGGTCGTGACCCGCAGTGAGGGCGACGAGCCGCGCCGGCGCATCATCGTGGAGCCCGCCGACTGAGTTCCGGGGTGGGGGGT
>JBKHVQ010000048.1:0-1752 GCA_046569985.1 Thermoleophilia bacterium
CGGGAGGGCGTGGAGGGCTCGACGCTCGAGATGTACCGCTCCGCGCTCCAGCTGCGGTCGCAGCACAAGCTCGGGCTCGGCTCGGTCGAGTGGCTCTCGGGCTACGGCGACGAGGTCGTGGCGTACCGCAACGGCCGCGTGACCGTCATCGCCGACCTCGGCCAGACTCCCGTCGAGCTGCCCGCGGGCGACGTCGTGCTCGCGAGCGCCGACATCTCGGGCCGCGCCCTGCCGACCGACACCACCGTGTGGATCGCCTGAGGGCCGTCCGCTGAGACGAAGAAGGGCCCCGGAGCGATCCGGGGCCCTTCTCGTTCGTCTCGTGCCGCGCGGGGCGCGGCCGCCGCTAGCTGTAGTTCCCAGGCAGGTTGTTCAGGTCGAGCTCCTCCAGGCTTGAGGGTGTCAAGTCGCTCTCACCTGAAGGAGCCCGATGGAGCTTCACGCTAATGCCCGATTGTCTGTGGAAGGTCGACGACTGCTGTGTCGACGCGTTCGGGAGCTGAACTGGAAAGTCGCCGACGCTGCCTTTGCCTGCGGGATCAGCGAGCGTCGCGCCTACGAATGGTTGGCCCGGTTCGATGCCGGCGAGGACCTCACCGACCGTCCCTCAAGGCCGAAGTCGTCACCGACCAGAACCCCAGCACGGGTGGAGGCGGTGATCGTGCGGCTGCGGAGGCTGCGCAAGACCGCGTCCACGATCGCCGCGCTGCTTGGGATGGCGGTCTCCACCGTCTGCGCCGTGCTCGCCCGTGTCGGCTTGAACAGGCTCTCCAAACTCGACCCGCCGGAACCGGCGAACCGTTACTGCCGCCGGCACGCGGGGGAGCTGATCCATCTCGACATCAAGACCCTGGGCCGCTTCCGCCGTCCCGGCAAGCGAGCTCTGGGCCAGGGAGCAGATCGCCGCAGCGCCGGCGCCGGCTGGGAGGCGGTGCACGTCGCGGTGGATGACGCCACCCGGCTGGCCTATGTCGAGGTGCTGGCCGATCAGACCGCTGCCACCACGGTCGGGTTCCTGCGCCGCGCGATCGCGTGGTTCGCCGCCCGTGGCGTCACGGTGCGGGAGGTGATGACCGACAACGGCTCCGCCTACGTCTCCCGGCTCTGGGCTGCGACTTGCGCAGAGGCGGGGCTGGTCCACATTCGTACTCGTCCTTACAGGCCGCGCACGAACGGGAAGGCCGAGCGATTCATCCAGACCCTGCTACGGGAGTGGGCCTACGCGGCGACCTACCGCGACAGTGAGCATCGTCGGGCTGTCCTGCCAGAATGGGTCCGCTACTACAACACGCAGCGACCTCATGGCGCTCTCGGCCACAAAAGCCCGACCACCGCACTCGCGGCGGCATGAACAACCTCCCTGGGAACTACAGCTAGCATCCAAGCAGCCCGGTCGTCGAAAGGTACCCAGCCGCTATGTCCTCCATCATCGAACTCAGCACGACGCTGCTCGCCGCGTCGGCTCCCATCCGCAACGAGCCCGTGCAGGCGCGCAGCACCGCGCGCCTGGCCGCCCTCCTCGACTCCGCCGCCGCGGTGATCGACGAGATCGGCTACGAGCGCCTGACGACGGCGATGGTCGCCGACCGTGCCGGCGCCTCCATCGGCACCGTCTACCGCTACTTCCCCGACCGCATCGCCGTGCTGCAGGCGCTCGCGGCACGCAACTCCGAGCGACTGCTCGAGCGCCTCGTCGGCGAGCTCGCCTCCGACGCCCACGCGACCGCGACCGACGCCGTGCTCGGCGTGCTC
>JBKHVQ010000049.1:0-2014 GCA_046569985.1 Thermoleophilia bacterium
TGGACCCGGTGGCCGCGCTCCACTCCACCGGCCCCGCGATCGGCGGGCGCAGGAACGGGGTGACGAGCGACGGGACCACGGGATCCGCGCCGTCCGCCAGGCGATACCCGCCGTGCAGGCCCTCGACGCCCAGCCCGTCGCGGCGGAGCGCCTCGACGTGCCGGTGCACGGCCGCGCGGGAACAGCCGAGCCGCCCGGCGAGTTCCTCTCCCGAGACCCCGTCGGCCCCGGCGCGCACGAGCGCGGCGAGGATCGCCTCGCGCCGGGCGGGGGGTGTGGAGTCCGTGCTCACCGGACCGCTGTCCCGCTCATCGCTCCGCGGAGGCCACGCGCTTGGCCCGCTTTGAGCGTGCGTTCGCCGCCAGCTCGACCTTGCGCAGGCGCACCGCCGCCGGGGTGACCTCGACGCACTCGTCCTCGCGCACGAACTCGAGCGCCTGGTCGAGCGACAGGAGGCGGGGCGGGACGAGGCGCACCAGTTCGTCGGCCGTCGACGAGCGCATGTTGGTGAGCTTCTTCTCCTTGGTGGGGTTCACGTCGAGATCGTCGCCGCGGCTGTTCTCCCCCACGATCATGCCCTCGTAGACATCCTCTGCGGGCCCGACGAACAGCGTACCGCGCTCCTGGAGATTGAAGAGGGCGAAGTTCGTCGTGACGCCGGAGCGGTCGGCCACCAGGCTGCCCCGGGGACGCGCCCGGATCTCCCCCATCCACGGCTCCCACCCGTCGAAGACATGGTGGATCAGCCCCGAGCCGCGCGTCTCGGTGAGGAACTCGGTGCGGAACCCGACCAGGCCGCGCGCCGGCACGCGGTAGTCCATCCGCGTCCAGCCGGTGCCGTGGTTCACCATCTGCTCCAGGCGCCCCTTGCGCAGGGCGAGCAGCTGGGTGACCACCCCGACGAAGTCCTCGGGGATGTCGATCGAGGCGCGCTCCATCGGCTCGCAGACGCGCCCGTCGATCTCGCGCGTGAGTACGCGCGGGGTGCCGACCGTGAGCTCGAAGCCCTCACGGCGCATCGTCTCGACCAGCACGGCGAGCTGCAGCTCCCCGCGGCCCTGGACCTCCCACGCATCGGGGCGTTCGGTGTCGACGACGCGCAGGGCGACGTTGCCGATCAGCTCCCGGTCGAGTCGCTCCTTGAGCATGCGCGCGGTCAGCTTGTCGCCCTCACGACCCGCCAGCGGCGAGGTGTTGATGCCGATCGTCAGCGACAGGCTCGGCTCGTCGACGGTGATCACCGGCAGCGGACGCGGGTCGTCGAGGTCGGCGAGGGTCTCGCCGATGGTCACCTCGGGGATGCCGGCGACGGCGATGATCTCCCCCTGCGCCGCCTCGTCGACCGCGACGCGGTCAAGGGCCTCGGTGACGAACAGCTCGGTGACCTTGGCCGGGCGCACCATGCCGTCCGCGCGGCACCATGCCACCGTCTGCCCCTTGCGGATGGTGCCCTCGTGCACCCGGCACACCGCGAGGCGCCCGAGGAAGCTCGATGCGGCGAGGTTCGTGACCTGCGCCTGGAGCGGGGCGCCGGGCGTGTAGGTGGGTGCCGGGATGTGCTCGCGCAGGGTGCGGAACAGCGGCTCGAGGTCCGCCTCCTGATGGTCGGGCGAGAGAGACGCCGTGCCCGCCCGGCCGTTGGTGTAGACGATCGGGAACTCGATCTGCGACTCGTCGGCGTCGAGGTCGAGGAACAGCTCATAGACCTCGTCGAGCACCTCCGCGACGCGGGCGTCGGGGCGGTCGACCTTGTTGATCACCAGCACCACCGGCAGGCGGCCCTCGAGCGCCTTGCGCAGGACGAAGCGCGTCTGCGGCAGCGGGCCCTCCGAGGCGTCGACCAGGAGGAGGACGCCGTCGACCATGTGCAGACCGCGCTCCACCTCGCCGCCGAAGTCGGCGTGACCGGGGGTGTCGATGATGTTGATCTTGATGCCGCCGTTCCGGACGGCCGTGTTCTTGGCGAGGATCGTGATGCCCTTCTCGCGCTCCAGGTCGCCGGAGTCCATGACGC
>JBKHVQ010000050.1:0-4512 GCA_046569985.1 Thermoleophilia bacterium
GACGTGACCGGGCACCGGGTCGAACCACCCGAGCCGCGGATTCCGGAGCTCGAGGCCGGCGACGGCGCGCGAGTGGTCGAGGCCGGCGCTGGCGCGCTCGATGTGTACGCCACCGAGGACGGGCGGCCGTCACTCTCGGGCGTCACGATCTGCGTGGAGTCCGCCGTGCGGGCCCAGGGGATCCCCGCCGCGGCCGTTCACGAGGTGTTCGGCACCCTCGTGGTGCAGGGGGACCTCGGAGAGGGAGCCCGCGTCAGCGCGACCGGTTCGGTGGTCGTGGGCGGTCTCGTCGCCCAGGCGCGCGTGGACGGCGAGGCCGGGGTGGCCGTGACCGGCTCCTGCGTCGGGTCGCGCGTGCGCGCGGGGGCCCACCAGGCAGCCTGCCGCCGCGTGCATGCCGAGCTGTCGGCGGCGATCGAGGAGCTCGCGCTGCTGGACGCCGCCGCGGAGCAGCTGGTCGCCGGCTCCGCGGGTTCGGCGCGTCCGATCCCGGAGGAGGCCGCCCTGCGGGTGCTGGTGGAGCGGCGCTTCACCGGGGTTCCCGAGCGCTGGGAGGAGGCCGCGAAGGTCGTGCGGGCCGACGGCGAGTCCGCGTTGATGTCCCGGGAGGGGCGCGAGGCCGTCGCCGGGATGGCGCGGGCCGTCGGGGAGCTGCTGAGCGGAGGCCGTCTCGCGCGTGCCGATCTCGCGCACGTGCGCGAGGCCGTCGCGATCGACATGGAGCGCCTCGGGTCGGCGGGCGCCGCGGGAGCCGAGGTGCGCGCCGCGTACCTCCAGGCCTGCCACGTCGAGGCGTCCGGCGGGCTCACGGTCACCGGCTCCGGCACCTACAACACCGATGCCGTCATCGGCGGCGACCTGGTGGCCGAGGCGCCCGGGGCCACCGTGCGCGGCGGCGAGTTCCACGTGGGAGGATCGGTGCGCGCCGCCGAGCTCGGCGCGCCCGGGGAGACGCGCGTCGTCATCGTCCTCACCGGTCCGCCCCGGCCCGGCGTGCGCCTGGCCGCGGCGGTCGCCCACGCCGGCGTCGAGATCGTGATGGCGGGCCGCCAGGTGCGGATCGATCGCACGACGCTAAATCTCGCCCTCGGATGTGACGAAGAGAACCGCGTGGTGCGATCCGGCGAACTCGCCGGCTGAGACACCACCCCCGCACGATCGCGGGGCACACGGGGTCACGGACGAGCCCGCCGATGCTCACACCTTGAGGGACGAGAGCGCATCGCATGGCGAGTTCGTCGGGAGACAGGACCGAGAAGGCGACGCCCAAGCGCCGCGAGGAGGCGCGCAAGCGGGGCCAGGTGGCCCGCAGCCAGGAGGTGAACACCGGCCTGAGCCTGCTGGCGGTCTTCGCGATGCTCGCGTTCATGGGCGCGTGGATGCTCGCGGGGTTCGTCGCGGTGATGGAGAAGGGCCTCGTGGAGTCGGGCAGCGCGTCGGCCATGACGCCGATGGGCGCGTGGGACGCCCTCATGGAGGCCGGCCTCGACGGCATCTGGCTGACCGCCCCGTTCGCCATCGCGGGCCTGGTGGTGGGCGTGCTCGCCTCGGCGCTTCAGGTCGCGCCCAAGATCACGCCCGAGATCCTCAAGCCGCGTTTCTCGATGATCAACCCCGTCAACGGGGTCAAGCGCCTGCTCGGGCTCCGCTCCCTGGTGCGCACGGTGAAGGACATCGTCAAGATCGTCGTCACCGGGGTCGTCGCCTACGTGGTGCTGCGCGGCTCCATCGACGAGCTGATGTCGCTCATGGGCGCCCCACCGGGCATGGTGCTCGTGGTGGTCGGCGGCCTGGTGCTGAAGGTCGGGTTCGCGATCTCCGGCATCTACCTCGTGATCGCGGCGGCCGACCTGCTCTATGAGCGCTGGCAGCATGAGCGCGACCTGCGCATGACCAAGGACGAGGTCAAGCGCGAGTTCAAGGAGCAGGACCTCGGCCCCGAGGTGAAGGCGCAGATGAAGCGCCGCCAGCGCGAGATGGCCGTGCGGCGCATGATGTCCGAGGTCCCCGACGCCGACGTGGTCATCGTCAACCCGACCCACTTCGCCGTGGCCCTGAAGTACGCGCGCTCGTTCCCGGCCCCCAGGGTGGTCGCGAAGGGCGCCGACCATGTCGCCCAGCGCATCATCGCCACGGCGACAGAGCACGGCGTGACCATCCGCCGCGAGCCGCCCCTGGCGCGCAGCCTCTACGCGGCCGCCGAGGTGGGCCAGTACATCCCCGCCGACGCCTTCGGCGCGGTCGCGGAGATCCTGGCGCACGTCTACAAGACCGGCGGCCGGCAGCCGAGCGCCGCGTGAGCACCGCCACCGCTCCCGCGCCCGGCAAGGGCGGCTTCCTGAACAAGATGCTCGAGAACAGCGACGTGGCGATCGCCGCGGTCGTGATCGGCATCGTCGTGATGATGATCATCCCGCTGCCCACGTGGCTGCTGGACATCCTCATCACGGCCAACATCGCCGCCGCCCTGGCGATCGTCCTGGCGACGATGTACACCACCGAGCCGCTCCAGTTCTCGATCTTCCCGTCGCTGCTGCTGGTGGCGACCCTGTTCCGGCTCGGCCTCAACATCTCGAGCACGCGCCTGATCCTGCTCGAGGGCGACGCGGGCCACGTGATCGCGGCCTTCGGGTCGTTCGTGGTCGGCGGCAACGTCGTGGTCGGGCTGATCGTCTTCGCGATCCTCGTCGTCATCCAGTTCGTCGTGATCACCAACGGCGCCGGGCGCGTGGCCGAGGTCGCCGCACGCTTCACCCTCGACGCGATGCCGGGCAAGCAGATGGCGATCGACGCCGACCTCAACGCCGGCGTGATCACCGACATGGAGGCGAAGGGGCGCCGCGAGGCCGTCGCGAAGGAGGCCGACTTCTACGGGGCGATGGACGGCGCCTCGAAGTTCGTGAAGGGCGATGCCATCGCGGCCGTCCTGATCGTCTGCATCAACCTGGTCGGTGGCCTAACGGTCGGCGTGTTCCAGCAGGGGATGAGCTTCAGCGAGGCAGCCCAGCACTTCTCGCTGCTGACCGTCGGTGAGGGCCTTGTCGCCCAGATCCCGGCGCTGCTGATCTCCGTCGCGACCGGAATCATCGTCACGCGGTCGGTCGGCGAGTCGAACCTGGGCCGCGATGTCGCCGCGCAGATCCTGCGCCAGCCGCGCGCCCTCCTGATCGCCGGAATCGTCACCGCGTCGCTCGGTCTCGTGCCGGGCCTGCCGATCGTGCCGTTCTTCGCCATCGGCGGCCTCGTGATCGGCGTCGCGATGATGCTGCGCCGCTCGGCGAAGGACGACGAGCGGGCGGCGGCCGAACTGGAGGCGAACGAGATCGCCACCCGGCCCAAGGAGCCCGAGAACGTCGCGGCCCTCCTGCCGCTCGACCCCCTCGAGCTGGAGATCGGCTACGGCCTGGTGCCGCTGGTCGACGCCGACGAGGGCGGCGACCTGCTGGGGCGCGTCGCGATGGTGCGCCGTCAGATGGCCACCGAGCTCGGCCTGTCGCTGGCGCCGATCCGTATCCGCGACAACGTCCGCCTGGCCTCGCACGAGTACGCGGTGAAGATCCGCGGCGTCGAGGTCGCGCGCTGGGAGCTACAGCCCGGCCAGCTGCTGGCGATGAACCCGGGCACCGCCGAGATCCTGCTCGACGGCATCCCCACCAACGAGCCGTCCTTCGGCCTGCCGGCCGTCTGGATCGGGGAGGCGCAGCGCGAGCAGGCCGAGATCTCCGGTTACACGGTCGTCGACGCCACCTCGCTGATCGTCACCCACCTCTCCGAGGTGATCCGCCGCAACGCCTCCGACCTGCTGGGTCGCCAGGACACGCGCGCCCTGCTCGACGGGCTCCGCGAGCGCATGCCCGCCCCGGTGGAGGAACTGGTGCCCGACCTGATGAGCGTCGGCGAGGTGCAGCGCGTGCTGCAGTCGCTGCTCTCGGAGGGCGTCCCGATCCGCGATCTGGTGACCATCCTCGAGACGCTCGGCGACAAGGCGAAGCTCACGAAGGATGTCGCGATCCTCGCCGAGTACTGCCGCCAGGCGCTCGGGCGATCCATCTGCACGCGCTACGTGGACGAGGCCGGGACGATGCGCGCCATCACCGTCGACCCGGAACTCGACCGCGAGATCTCCGACTCGGTGGTCCGCACCGACGAGGGGGCGCAGATCACCCTCGACTCGACGCGCGCCGGTCTGATCATCGACGCCCTGCGCGCGTGCGCCGACGACGCGCAGCTGCTCGGATCGCCGCCGGTGGTCCTGTGCTCGGGCGCCGCCCGGCGCCATTTGAAGGCCCTGACCATCCACGCGCTGCCCTCGCTGGCGGTGCTGTCCTACCACGAGATCCTGCCGTCCATCCGGGTGGAGCCGATCGGGCTTGTCAGCCTCGACTCCGCCACCGTCTGACCCACTCGCCCCGGAGCGTTCCCAGATGCAGACCAAGCAATTCACCGGTGACACCATCGACGACGTGCTCATTCAGGTGCGTGGCGAGTTCGGGGACGACGCGGTCATCCTCG
>JBKHVQ010000051.1:0-3750 GCA_046569985.1 Thermoleophilia bacterium
CGATTCGCTCGAGGAGGAGCGCCGCCTCTTTTACGTCGGCCTCACCCGCGCGAAGCGCACCCTCACGCTGACCCACGCCGAGAGCCGCGCCACCTACGGCGGGCGCGACTACCGGCTGCCGTCGCGCTTTCTCGGCGAGATCCCCATTGACACCCTCGCCCCGTCGCAGGCCGGCGGCCGCGTGAGCCGCCCGGTGTCGGTATCGTCGCGGGCGGCGGCCATCGTGCGGCCGGGGCAGGAGCGGCGGCCGCGACCGGGTTACGCGATGGGCGACGAGGTGGTGCACGCGACCTTCGGCGAGGGAATCATCATCGGGGTCGAGGGCACCGGTGAGCTGGTGCGGGTGCGTTTCGCAAGCGACGGGGCGGAGCGGCGGCTGATGGCCGGCGCGGCCCCCATGACCAAGGTCGGGCACTGAATGTCGGCAACGATCATCGACGGTAAGGCGGCGGCGGCGGAACTGCGCGCCGAGGTGGCCACGGGCGTCGCGGCCTTCACCGCCGCCAACGGGCGCGCGCCGGGGCTCGTGGGCATCCAGGTCGGGGACGACCCGGCGTCCGAGCTCTACCAGGCCGGCAAAGCCCGGGCGGCCGAGGAGGCCGGCATGGTGTCGCGCCGCATCGTGCTGCCCGACACCACCACCCAGGCCGAACTCGACGCCCTCATCGACGAGCTGAACGCCGACGACGGGGTGGACGGGATGCTGGTGCAGCTGCCGGTTCCCGAGCAGCTCTCCGAGCCGATGATCGCCAACCGCATCCACCCGGACAAGGACGTCGACGGCTTCTCGCCGATCAACCTCGGCCGGTTGATGCGCGGCGAGCCCGGGCCCGTCCCGTGCACGCCGAGCGGGGTGATGTGGCTGCTCGACCGCGCCGGTGTGCCGATCGAGGGCGCACACGCCGTCGTGATCGGGCGCAGCCTCATCGTCGGCAAGCCTCAGGCGCTGCTGCTGACCGCGCGCAGCGCGACCGTCACGGTCGCCCACTCGCGCACCCGTGACCTCCCGGGCCTGTGCCGCACCGCCGACATCCTCGTCGCCGCGGTCGGCGTGCCCGAGTTGGTGCGCGGAGACTGGGTCAAGCCGGGTGCGGCGGTCATCGATGTGGGCATCAACCGCACCGATGCCGGCCTGCGCGGAGACGTGGCCTTCGGCGAGGCGGCCGAGGTCGCCGGCTGGATCACGCCCGTTCCGGGCGGGGTGGGCCCCATGACCATCGCCTATCTGCTCGCCAACACCCTCGAGGCCGCCCGGCGCCGGGTCGGCGACATCGACTGAGCCCCGATCCCCGGGGCGTCACACACACAGGAGAACGTGCGCACATGAAGATCGCGATCTTCGGCGGTACCGGCGACCTCGGCCGGGGTCTCGCCATCAACTTCGCCGCGGCGGGCCACGAGATCGTCGTGGGCTCGCGCAGCCAGGAGCGGGCCGATCAGGCCGCCGAGGGTCTCCGCGAGGCGCTGCCCGAGGGCAGCTTCACGCCGCTCGAGAACGTCGAGGCCGCCAAGGCGGCCGAGATCGCGGTGGTGTCGATCCCGTGGGAGGGCATCGAGTCGACAATCCCCCCGATGGCCGAGGCGCTCGCCGACAAGGTCGTCATCTCGGTCGTCAACGCGCTGAAGTTCGGCAAGTTCGGCGCCATCGCCGTCCGCGACATCCCCCACGGCTCGTGCGCCGCCTGGATCCAGGAGCTCGCCCCCGAGGCGAAGGTCGTCGTGGCCTACAACAACCTCCCCGCGGCCGGTCTGCAGGAGCGCCACGAGCTCAACGCCGACGTCCTTGTCGCCGGCAAGAGCAAGGCGGCCCGTGAGGCGGTCATCGAGCTCACCAAGAGCATCCCCGGCACGCGCGGCCTCGACGCCGGCCCGCTGGCCAACGCCCTCATCATCGAGGGCTCCACCGCCATCATCATCAACCTCAACAACCGCTACGGCGGAGAGGGTGCCCTGGCGGTCGAGGGCCTGGAGAACGCTCCCGCGCGTCCGTGAGCCCCCGGCGGGTGGGGCGGGGCGCGGCCCCGTCCTACCCGCCGCTCCCCAGCACGTCCCCCGCGCGCCGGATGAGGCCACGGAGGTCCTCCAAGCGCCGACGCAGGGCGCGATTCTCGTCCTCCAGCGCCGCGATCCGCTCGTGGGCGGCGGCCAGGGCCGCATCGTCCCCTCCGCCGGTGATCGACGCCGACTCGTCCTCGCGCCAGCGCAGGAAGCCCTCGGCGATCTCGTCCACCTCGTCGGCGTCGGCGCCGAACCGGCGCGCGGCCTGCTGGATCGTGGCGCCGGCCTCGACCAGGGGAAGCATCTCGGCATAAAGCGACGGCGTGCCGGGGTGCCCGTGCTCGCCCGCCTGTTCGGCGCCGCCTCCTGCGTGACCGGTGTCCGCCGCGCTCATCTCGTCTCCGTCCGCCGTCGGGGTGCTCCGCTCGCGCGGCCTGCCGTCACCGTAGCGCCCGGCTCACCACCCGCGCCAGACGGTGAGCTCATCCACCGACGGACGTCCCGGGTGGGTGACGACGACATCCGGGAGCGGGCGACCGACGTAGACGAGGCCGACGATCGCGTCGCCGGCACCGATGCCGATCGCCTCGGCGACCTCGGGCTCGGCGGTCATCGACCCGGTCCTCCATATCGCGGCGAGGCCGCGCTCGTGCGCCGCGAGCAGCATGTTCTGGATCCCGGCGGCGACGGTGTCCCGGTCCTCCAGGGCCTGGGCGGGGTCGGCGGTACCGGCGACGCAGCAGGCGATCACGACCGGCGCGCGCTCCAGCAGCGCCGCCTCCTTGGCGAGCCCCGCCGGGGGGTGCTCCGGCTTCAGGCGCGCGACGGCGCGCGCGTGGGCCTCGCCGACCTCGCGCCGGGCGTCACCCGCCAGGACGACGAAACGCCAGGGGCAGGTCAGGTGGTGGTTCGGCGCCTGGATCGCGGCGGCCACCAGCTCGGCGACGAGCGCCCGCGGCAGGGGGTCCGGCGCCACCCGGCCGATGCTGCGCCGGTCCCGGATCGCCGCGCTGACCGGCCCGGTCACGCGTACCCCAGGCGATCGAGGTCGTCCTCGTCGAGACCCAGGTGATGCCCCAGCTCGTGGAGCACGGTGATGCGCACCTGCTCGACGATGGCGCCGGCCGCGGCGAAGTGGTCGATCATCGGATGCATGTAGATCGTGATGTGCGCGGGCAGCTGGCCGGAGAATGGTCCGCCCGCGGTGAGGGGCACCCCGTGGTACAGGCCATAAAGGGCACCCATGTGCGCCGGCGCCCGCTCCTCGACGACGACCGCGACCTCTTCGAGAGCGGAAAGGAAGGGTTCGGGGATCTCGTCCATGGCATCGGCCACGAGTTCCTCGAATGCCGCGCGGTCAATCTCCACGGAGCGATCGTAGCGATTCGGCCCCGGTGGCCACCGCTCGTCCAGCCTCTCAGCGTTCCAGAACAACCGTTCACACCCTGTGGCGGTGAGGGCGAGCGCGCTCACCATGCCTCGATCCGCGCCGCGTCGCCGCGTCGCCGCGACCCGGGCTCCCGCGCTCCGCGAGCGCCCGCCCGACCCGCCGGCAGGTCCAGTGGCAGGGGAGAATCGGGGCGAACGCCTCGTGGCGTTCACCGGGCGCGCGGGCTCCCCGCAGGAACCCGTGTATCCGCGGCAGGTGGGGGGAGGGCTCCGTCTCGGCGACCGAGGCCGTGTCGTTACCCGAATCCGCCCTGAGGCGCCCATGGAGTTCGCGCTCGGCCTCGACGGTGGATCGGCGCCATC
>JBKHVQ010000052.1:0-2454 GCA_046569985.1 Thermoleophilia bacterium
CGGCGAGGCGGCCGCCGCTCACGACGAGGTCGCTCTGCGCCGCGCCCTGGAGGTGATGGTCGACGGCGGCCTCGGCGCGGGCCGGGCCGCCGAGGCGGTCGCCGCCCTCGGCGCCGCCCCCCGCAACCGCGCCTACGAGCTGGCGCTCGAGATCGCCGCGGAGAGACGCGCCGCGACGTAGGTGGCGCGCGGCGGCGGCAGGGCGGGGTCGAGCAGCCGCCGGGCCTTCTCGGCGTCCTCGCGCAGCAGGGCACGCGCCAGCATCTCCTCCACCGGCGCGACCCGCACCCGGCGGCCCGCGACACCCAGACGCGAGGCGAAACGCAGCTGAAGGGGCCAGTCGGGGCTCAGGCGGCCCGCGGGCCCGGTCACCGTGATCCCCGCGCTCAGGTCGACGCCGACGCCGGCGATCCGGCCCGTGGCGCGCAGCGAGTCGACGCCGCCCCCGCTGTCGGGGCGCGCCTCCAGGCCGAGGGCGCGCGCCGCGCGGGCGATGTCGGGCGCGTCCACCTCGAGGTCGAGGTCCGCCGGGCGCCGCGCGGCCCCCAGCAGCGCGCGGGCGCTGCCGCCGGTCAGCAGCCAGGGCACGCCGGCGGCGTCGAGACGCGTGGACACCGCCACGAGGGCGGCCAGGATGCGGGGTGGGGGGAGCAACTAGACTCCGTCGTCGTGGCGAAAGACAGCTTCTACATCACGACGCCGATCTACTACGTCAACGCCGAGCCCCACATCGGCCACGCGTACACCACGATCATGGCCGACATCCTCGCGCGCCACCACCGCCAGCGCGGCGAGGACGTCTTCTTCCTGACGGGCACCGACGAGCACGGCGCCAAGATCGCGCAGTCGGCCGAGCGCGCCGGGCGACCGCCGAAGGAGCACGCGGACGCCCTCTCGGCCCGCTTTCGCGCCCTGGGCGGGGTGCTCGACAGCACCCACGACTTCTTCATCCGCACCACCGATCCCCGGCACGAGGCCGCGGTGCAGCGCATCGTCGCCGCCCTGCATGAGTCGGGCGACATCTTCCGCGACAGCTACGGCGGGTGGTACTGCACGGCGTGCGAGGCCTTCTACAACGAGGGCGACCTCGCCGAGGGCAACCGCTGCCCCGTCCACTCCACCCCCGTCGAGTGGCTGGAGGAGGAGAACTGGTTCTTCCGGCTGTCGGCCTACCGCGACCGGCTGCTCGCCCACTACGACGCCCACCCCGGCTGGGTGCTGCCCGCCGCCCGGCGCAACGAGGCGCGTCGCATGATCGAGGACGGCCTCGACGACCTGTCGGTCTCACGCGCGCAGATTGAGTGGGGCGTGCCGGTGCCGTGGGACCCCGAGCAGACGATCTACGTCTGGATCGACGCGCTCCTCAACTACCGCACCGCGCTCGACTACGCGCGTCCCGGTGAGGACCTGGTCGCGCGCTTCTGGCCGCCGAGCCTGCAGATCATGGCCAAGGACATCCTCAAGTTCCACGCGGTGATCTGGCCGGCCCTGCTGATGGCCGCGGGCATGGAGCTGCCCGAGCGCCTCATGGTCCACGGGTACCTGCTCAAGGGCGGCGAGAAGATGAGCAAGACCACCGGGAACGTGGTCGACCCGTTCCCCTTCATCGAGCGGTACGGCATCGACGCCCTGCGCTACTACCTGGCGCGCGAGGTGCGCTTCGGGGAGGACGGCACCTTCACCGCGGAGGGCTTCGAGGCCCGGTACGCGGGGGAGCTCGCCAACGAGCTCGGCAACCTGCTGAACCGCACCCCGAACATGGTCGGCCGCTACCGCGACGGGGTCGTGCCGGCGGATCGCGGCGCCGACGCCGAACTCGCCGCCGAGGTGGATGCCACCGCGGACGCCGTGCGCCGGTCGTTCGACGCGCTCGACATCAGCCGGGCGGTCGAGAACACCTGGGCTCTGGTGCGGCGCATCAACCGTCTCGCCGAGGAACGCGCGCCGTGGGCGCTGGCGAAGGACCCGGACCGGTCCGACGAGCTCGACCAGGCGCTTTTCAGCCTCGCGGAGGGGCTGCGCGCGGTGGCGATCCTCGTGTCGCCGGTCATCCCCGGGTCGGCCGGGCGGCTGCTTGCGGCTCTCGGCCAGGACCCCGAGGACGTGTCGCTGGAGCGCGCGCGCTGGGGGGCGGGGAGCCCGTCGGCGGCCATCGCCCCGATCCCCCCGCTCTTCCCGCGCGTCGACCCCGGGGAGTCGGCCGCATAGTCGACAGCCACGCGCATCTGGAATCGTGCGACGCCGCGCCCGCCGACCTCGTCGCCGAGGCGGCCCGGGCCGGCGTGGAGCGCATCGTCACGATCGGGATGGGTCGTGACTCGGCCGCGCGCGCGGTGTCGCTGACGCGCGACCACGAGGGCGTGTTCGCCGCTGTGGGCGTGCACCCCCACGACGCGAGCGGCTTCGCGGACGCGGATCTGGACTGGATGCGCACGCTGGCCGCCGAGCCGAAGG
>JBKHVQ010000053.1:0-3804 GCA_046569985.1 Thermoleophilia bacterium
TACCACATCCACGCCTCGGGATTGATCGGCTCGCCCACCGAGCCCAGCACCCGCAGAGCGCCGAGGTCGTGGCGCTCCGGGAACTCCGCGCCCCACTTCATGAAGGTGCGGATCGCGGTGGGGGCGCAGTAGAGGATCGTGACCCCGTGACGCTCGCAGATATCCCACCAGCGGTCCTTGTCGGGCGTGCCGGGGGCCCCCTCGTAGAGCACGCTGGTGGCGCCGTTGGCGAGTGGCCCGTAGACGATGTAGCTGTGGCCGGTGATCCAGCCGACGTCGGCGGCGCACCAGTAGATGTCGTCGTCCTTCAGGTCGAAGGCCCAGCGGTGGGTCGCGGAGGTGCCGGTGAGGTAGCCGCCGGTCGTGTGCACGATGCCCTTCGGCTTCCCGGTGCTGCCGGACGTGTAGAGGATGAAGAGGATGTCCTCGGCGTTCATCGGCTCGGGCGGGCACTCCGCCGGCTGGCCCGCGGTGAGCTCGTGGAACCAGATATCGCGCCCCTCGGTCCAGCCGACCTCCTCGCCGGTGCGGCGCACCACGACACAGGCGCCGACACCGGGGCACTCCTCGAGGGCGCGGTCCGCGTTGGCCTTCAGGGGGACGATCTTGCCGCCACGGTACCCCCCGTCGCCGGTGATCAGGCACGTGCATTCGCAATCGTTGATGCGGTCGCGCAGGCTGTCGGGCGAGAAGCCGCCGAACACAACGGTGTGGGCGGCGCCGATGCGCGCGCAGGCGAGCATCGCGGCGACCACCTCGGGGACCATGCCCAGATAGATGGCGACCCGGTCGCCCCGCCCGACGCCGAGCGACTTCAATCCGTTCGCCAGGCGGCACACCTCGGCGTGCAGGTCCGCGTAGGTGACGCTGCGCGTGTCGCCGGGTTCGCCCTCCCAGTGGAACGCCACCCGCCCGCCCCGCTCCGCGAGATGCCGGTCGAGGCAGTTCGCGCTCGCGTTGAGGACCCCGTCCGCGAACCAGGTGAAGAAGGGCGCCCGGGACCGGTCACAGGCCATCGTCGGCGGCGTGTCCCAGGTGAGGAGCGTCCGTGCCTGCTCCAGCCAGAAGGCGTCCGGGTCGGCCTCGGCGCGCTCGTAGAGATCCTCGCGGGCGACCGCCTCCGCGGCGAGGTCCGCCGGCGGCGGGAAACGGCGGCTTTCACCTTCGAGGGATTCGATCGCTGAGCCGTGGCTGGTCACGGGGCGCTCCTTCGATTCAATGGTCAGGCCAAGACGGACATCGTAATCGGGGCGCGAGCCTCCGGCGTGGAGCCTGTCATGTCGGCGACAGCCGACGCGATCGATTAGGTTGTCGGCATGGATCTGTTGCCCGGGGAGCGCGTCATCTTCGAGGGGCGCCCGTCGTGGCGCTCGCAGATCAGTCACTTCGTCAAGTGGCTGCCCGTGGCGCTCGCACCGTTCATCGTGGCCCTGATCCTCGACAGGAACGACATCGACACGTGGCTGCCGGTGTGGCAGTGGTTCATGGTCTCGCTGGTGCTGGTCATCCTGGTGATCGCGGTCGATGCGATCCGGCGTTACGCGACCTACTACGCCGTCACCACCCAGCGGTTGCGGGTGCGCATCGGGTTGCTGTCGCGCAACGAGCAGACAACGCGTTTCGACCGCATCCAGAATGTCGAGATCAGCCAGAGCCTCATGGACCGGATGCTGAACGTGGGTTCGGTGGACTTCGACACGGCGGGCGCGGGCGAGCAGCCCGACCAGTTCCGGTTCCGGGGGATCTCCGATCCCCAGTCCCTCGTGCGCATGGTGGCCGAGAACTCCGACCTCGGCGGCACCCGCAGTCCCTCGGGCGTCTGACGCCCTCCTGACCCCGCGGATTCGCCGGAGAATCCCTCCGATGGGGGAGCAGGTCAGGCCGGTCGCGCGCCGACAAGGTTCCTAGTCAGATCGTCGCGCCCGGGACCGCCCGGCGCACGCAACCAGGAGCAGGCACCGTGGCCCCAACGTCCAGCATCGCCTCGACCGCCACCGCGGAGGCGGCCCCCCGACGGCGGAGCCGCGCGAAGCCGAAGCCGCCGCGCCCCCGGCGTGTCATCGTCAGCGAGTTGCGCGGCCTCGGCGGCGTGGTGCTTGAACAGGCCCTGCTGGATGCCCGCGCCACGCCGCAGCCCAGCCTGGTGGCCTGGGCCAACCGGCTGGCCGCCGAACTCGATGTGCTGGATGCCGGCGACCCGCCGACCTACCGGGCGCTCATGAAGGAGATCGTCGAGGTGCACCGCCGGGCCGAGGCCGACCCGGAGCGTCCCACCGTCGCCGTCCCCGTGGTCGCCGCCTGATCCGGCCTCAGGCCCCCTCGTCGGGCGGGTCGCTCTCGCCCGACGGGTCCGCCAGGTAGCCCGGCGTGACGATCGCGAAGGTTCCCACGACGACGAAGGCGATCAGGAACAGCACACCCGCTGCCAGGGTCGCCGGGTACTCGAACGGAAAGATCAAGGCGATGCCGAGAACCAGGCAGGCGATCGCGGCACGAGCCCGCGTGTCGAGGCGCCGGCCTCGCGACCCGGTGCGCGTCATGCCCGGTCCCGCCCCGCCGAGAGGACCGGGGTGTCCTTGTCGAGGCTGCCACGGAAGCGCAGCAGCAGCAGGTACCAGAGCGACGGGATCAGGATGAGCATCCCGAGCCCGCCGCCGATGAGCACCGCGGCCAGCGTGGCGGAGGGCGCAGCGGCCTCCTCCACCGTGACCGCGCCGGGCAGCAGCTCCGGCGCCTGGGCGACGACCCATCCCAGCACCACCGCCGCCACCGCCGCCGTGGCGGCGACGCGAGCGAGACCGTAGCGGCGGTTCCACACCAGGATGAGGGTGGCGACACCGGCGACCGCCGAGGCGGCCACGAGCGCCAGCCCTTCGTCCATCAGCCCGTCGTAGAGGGGGCGCGCGTCGTCCCTCACCACCGCAAGGCCGCCGATCGCGACCGCGCCCGCGGCGACCCCCGCCACGAGGGCACGCACGCGCAACGCCTCGGCGAGGTCGGCGAAGCCTCCCCGGGACGCGTCCGCGGCGAGGTAGACCGCGGCCAGGTACGCCCCGGTGGCGATCGCCAGCAGGCCGGTCAGCACGGAGGTCGGATTCCACCAGCTCGTGAGCTGATCCCCGGCCGCGTTGCCCACGGGCACGCGACCCGATGCGACCGCGCCGATCAACGTGCCGAGGAAGAACGGCGTGAGCACCGACGACGCGGCGAAGACCGCGGTCAGCACCGTCCCGGTGCCGGGCCCGCTCGGCACTCCCCGAAGCGCGAACGTCGATCCGCGGAAGATGATCCCCACAGCCGCGAGGAAGAGGGGGATGAACAGAGTGGAGGTGAACGATCCGAACGCGACGGGGAAACACGTCCAGAAGACCACGAGGGTGAAGATGAGCCAGACATGGTTGGTCTCCCACACGGCGCCCATCGACCGCTCGATCAGCGCCCGCATCCGCGACCCGCTCTCACCCCGTCCCGCGGTGGCGTCCCAGATGCCGACCCCGAAGTCGGCGCCGCCCAGGACCGCGTACGCCAGCAGCCCCACCACCAAGAGGACGGCCGCGCTGTCGGCGAGGCTCATCGGTCGGCGCTCCTCGCGGGCATGGTCTCGGCGCCGGGCAGCGGTGCGGGCAGCGGCGTCGAGGCGATGCGCCTCAGCATCCAGAGGGCGGCCGCCCCGAGGGCCAGATACACGGCGATCAGCGTGCCGTACCCGATGGGGATGCCCGATGCATTGGTCACCGCGTCCTCCACGCGCATCACCTCATAGACGATCCACGGCTGGCGCCCCACCTCCGTCGTGATCCAGCC
>JBKHVQ010000054.1:0-5846 GCA_046569985.1 Thermoleophilia bacterium
AAAGACGCCGACGACCACCTCGCAGCCGGCCATGGGATCGACGACTTCACCCCGCTGCCGGAGGCAGGCATCAACCAGCCCGCCGACTTCGCCAGCGCCGTCGCCGTCGCCGCCGGAGTCGAGCGCGGGGAACTCTCCCACCTGGACCCCGGCAGCCTCGCGCCGCCATGGGACCGCGTAGCGAACCTCGCGCAGAAATCCGCCGGCGAATACGAGGGCAGCGTCGACGGCCTCCTGTCGTGGCTCATGCCCGGATGGTGCGAGAGCGTCGGCAGCAGCCACGGCCACATCAGCGAGGAGCTCCGGCGCGCGCGGTCGTCGCTGAACGGTGCCGCGACCAGCGACTACATGCGGGAGGCAGCCGCCGCTGCCACAGTCGGCCCCTGGACGCCGCCGTCCATCCTCGACGGCGTCGACCTCGACGCGCCCCCGCCGGCCCCCGAGATCCTCGGCCTGATCTACCCCGAAAAGCTCCACCTGGTCAGCGGCCGCCCAGAAGCGGCAAAAACATGGCTCGCGCTCGCCCTCGGTGTCGAAGCGACACGCAACGGCGGCGCCCTCCTGATCATCGACACCGACGGCACCGGCCAACGCGACCTCGCACACAGGCTCCGCGGCCTCGGCCTCGACAGCGACGCGCTCGCAGACGTCGCATACACCGACAGCCCGCGCGAAGTCTTCGCCGCCGAGAACCTCCCCGGCCTCCAGGGGTGGATCCGCGAACGCGCCACACGCGGCCCCGTGATCGTCGTCATCGACAGCGCAAACCCGACGCTCGCCGCCCTCAGCTACCGGCTCGACGAAGAAGGCATGAGCCAACTAGAAGCGGCTGCCATCAAGCCGCTGAAAGCAGCCGGCGCCACCGTCCTGCTCATCGACCACATCGCCATCCACGCCGACCGCGACTCGCCGTACAGCATCGGCACCCAACGCAAACACGCAGCAGCAGACGTCCACCTGCGCCTCGACTCCATCGGCGAGCCCCTCACCCGCGGCGGCCAGCCATCCACCTTCGCGATCCGCGGTATGAAAGACCGCCCCGGCGGCATCGAACGCCACGGCCAGCAGCGCCACGTCGGCCGGGTCACATTCACCCCCGGCCCGGGGGGAGCCGTCTCCTACTCCATCGAACTCGGGCCGCCGACCGCCGGAGAGCAACGCGCCACCTGGCGGCCCACGCGGCTCATGGAACGAGTCAGCGCATGGGCCGCAAACCAGCCCGGGGCGTTCTCCAAACGCACCGCCGAAAGCGAAGTCTCCGGCAAAGGAGAAGCCATCCGGGCAGCCATCGACGCTCTCTACGCCGAGGGCTACCTGACCGCCTCCGGCGACAAATGGAAGCACGCCCAGACCTACCGCGAAGCAGACGACCCGGAGGCCGAAGAATGAGCCTCAAACACGCGGGACGCACCCCCCCAAAAACAAGGGGTGCGTCCCCGGCCATTTCAGGCAGCCGGAACGCAAACAGTGCGTCCCCGCGTCCCGCCAGTAACCAAGCGACATCCGAGGGGGTGCGTCCCCCCAAAAGGACGCGCGCGTCCCGAGCCAGCCGGAGGGGGTGCGTCCCCGCGTCCCCCTTCTATAGAAGGGACGCGGGACGCGCCACCGGGGGACGCGGCCCAAGACACGACCAGAAGTACCGCGATCTCGCCCCCGTTCTCAGCGGCCCGGGAGTCGAAAACGATGCGCCCGCGAGAGCCGTCCAGTGAGCGGCCCGCTGCTGACTGCCGACCAGGTAGCCGAGATGCTCCAGGTCCCGAAGTCGTGGGTCTACGCCGAGACCCGCGCCGGCCGCATTCCCCACGTCAAGCTCGGCCGCTACTCGCGGTACCGCGCCGAGGCCATCGCTGAGTGGGTTGCGTGCGCTGAGCGCGGCCCGAGGAAGGCGGCCAGATGATGCGCAGCGGGGTCTGTACCGAAGGGTCCGCCGCTTCACTGGTGGCTTCTCGCGGCCGTGGTACTGAGGGTGGTACCGAATCGATCGACCAGGGCGCCGAGGTTGAGCGCGCGCGGCCCGCCGACCGCCGCGATCCCGACGCGCCTCGCCTGCGGCCCGGTGGTGGGGGCCCGGCCGCGGGCGTCCCTTCCTTCGACAGCGAGGTGGTGTGCGGTGGCTGACGACCAGACCCCCACGCGGCGCCACGAAACCCAGGGCCCCGCCCGCGGCTACTCCTGGCCGCCGTTCGAGCCCGGGAACACGGCCGCGGTGAAGCACGGCGCGTTCTCCCGCTACGTCGGCCAGGAGGCAGAAGCGCTGGCAGACGACCTCATGCAGGCGGCCGCGCACCTGGTGGACCTCGACACTCTCGCCGTATCCGATCTCGCCCTCGCGACCGTGAAGGTCCGTCGCCTCGCAATCTGGTTGGAGGCCAACGGCGACCTCGACGACGACGGCAAGCCCCGCGCCGCCCTCGCCGAGCTCAGGCGCTGGATGAAGACCGCGGAGGGTGCTCGTGCGCGCCTCGGCCTGGACCCAACGTCCCGCGCCGCGTTGGCGGTGGATGAGACGTTGGCCCGCCGGCAGGCGATGGCCCTCGCCCGCGACCAGGAGGCCGAGGGTCGCCGGCTGCGTGAGGCCGCCGAGGCCGGGGGGCTGATCGAGGGAGGCGACGATGGCGAGTAGCCGCACGACGCAACGTGACGCCGCCCTGGACCTGTTGGCGGGCCTGGTGTTGGAGGATGGCCGCCGGTGGGGTGAGGCCGCCGATAAGCGCCAGTGGGCGGATGCCCGCGCCCTGCTCACCCCGGGCTCGCGCACCCCGTATTCCTTCATGACCCGAGCCCGCGGCTGGTCGAAGACAACCGACGTGGCCGGGGCGACGATCGCGGCGATGTTGGTGCAGGCCCCGGCCGGTGCGGACCTGTACGCCGCCGCGTCGGACCGGGATCAGTCGGCGCTCATGCGCCGCGCGATCGAGGGCTTCGTGGCCCGCACTCCGGCGTTGTTGGGCCGTTTGCAGGTGGATCGCTGGCAGGTGACCGCAACGGGCTCCGGGGCCCAGTTGACGATGCTCGCGGCGGATGCCTCGGGCGCTTACGGTCTGCGCCCCCGGTGGCTGGTGGTCGATGAGTTGGCGGCGTGGCCGGACACGGAGGCCGCCCGCGAGCTCTGGCTGGCGCTGACGTCGGCGATGGGCAAGGTGAAGGGCTCGCGGTTGGCGGTGATCACGTCGGCCGGCAGCCCGGGGCATTGGTCGTTTGAGCAGTTGAAGCACGCCCGCGGCGCCGACCTCTGGCGCGTGTCTGAGATCGACGGGCCGCCGCCGTGGGCTTCCGAGGACCGCCTGGCGGAGCAACGTGCGCGCCTGTTGCCGAGCCAGTACGAGCGCTTGTTTGAGAACCGTTGGACGGAGGGCGAGGACAGCCTGGTCACGGCGGCCGACCTGGATGCGGCGTTGCGACTGTACGAGTGGCCGCTGGCGCCGGTGAAGGGGCGCCGCTACTTCGCCGGGGTGGACCTGTCGCAGACCAGGGACCGCACGGTGGTCGCGTTGTGCCACGCCGAGCCGGTCACCGATGACGACCATGGCCTGCTCGCGCCGCCCCCTGAGCCCGCCGTGGTGCCGGTCGTGACGAGCGTGTCGCGGTCCCTCGTCGGCACGGTGATGGTGGAGCGGGAGATCCCCGCGGGCGCGCGCATCCCGAAGCGCCGCTTGGAGCGCGGTGACTTCTTCGACAAGGAGTCGCTGCGGGTGGCGCTGAACACGGCTCGTTGGGGTCCGCGTGCGCCGGCGCCGGGTGACGAGTTGGTGGAGGCCCCGCCCCCGCGGGATGTCGCGCATCGCGTGGTGCTGGACCGTTTGGACGTGTGGGAGGGCTCCCGTGATCGTCCGGTGCCGATCAGCGAGGTCGAGGCCCATCTCGCCCTCTTGCACGCGAACTATGCCCCGCGTGTGTTGATCGATCCGTGGAATGCGGCGTTGCTGGTGGAGCGTCTGCGGTCTCGGCGTGTGCGGATCTCGCCGTTCACGTTCTCCGCGCAGAGCGTCGGGAAGATCGCCACGAACCTCGCGTTGCTGTTGCGCCAGCGTGCTATCGCGCTCCCGGCCGCTGACGCGGCGCTCCGTGACGAGCTGGCGAATGTGCGTCTGCGCGAGTCGGGCCCGGGGCGCGTGCGGATGGATCACACCGCGGGCCGCCATGACGACCGCGCCGTGGCGATCGGCCTCGCGGCGTTGGCCGCCGCCGAGTCGATCCGTTCGGGCGCTGGTGTCGCCCGCGGGTTCACGACCTCATGGCGCACCTAGCCCCCTACCGAAAGAGGTTGATGTGTCAATGACCGCTGACGAGATCCGCGACCTGGTCGCGGACTACAACGCGGCTGAGGTGGCGAACCGCGAGCGCCGCCGCGTGCTCTATGTGGAGTTCCGCCGCCGCGCCGCCGCGGGTGAGCGCACCGGTGAGGCCCTCGGGGTGAGGTTCGCCCACGGGAGCCTCTGGTCGAGTTTCGAGAGCCCGGACCTTCCGATCCATGACCGCGGGCCTGCCCGCACGATCACCGCCCTCACGGGCATCTGAGAGGAGTCTCTTATGACGGTTACCGCTGATTCCATTCGTCGTTTCCGGGAGGGCCTGCATGCCGCGTCTCGCGGCTACCCGGACCAGGTCGCCGACGTCCAGGCGCGCTACGTGGATTACCGCGAGGACGTCGCCCGTCAGAAGGTGGCGGAGCATCTCTCCGAGTTTCAGGCGGCGGTCGAGGCTGACGCCCGCACCGCGTGGAGGGCGGCGCAGGCGGCGGTTGAGGCTCAGCGTCTGCGGGTGACGGAGGCCCGCCGGGAGGCCGAGGCGCGTGTCGATGTTGCCCGCGTGGATCGCCTGCGCGCGGATCTCGCGGCCCGGATCGCGCTCGCCCCGACCCCGTCGACGGTCGATGCCGGCGGCGCCGTCTCGGGTCCGTTCGGCGCCGACCCGCGCCTCACCCTGGTGGGCGAGTTGCTGGATCAGGCTGTCGAGTCGGGTGACGTGGAGATGGCTGAGGCGCTGCGCATCAGCGCCGCCCCGGTGGTCGCCGACGCCGCCGCGACGAAGGGCGAACACCAGATGACCGCCCGCGCCCTGGCGCGCCGCCTGAGGGATGCCGGGGATCTGGCGCGGGGTGGCGTCCCGGAGGTCCGCGAGTTGCGGGCGATGGAGGCCGAGGCCGACATGCTGCGCGCGGAGATCCTCGCGACGGAGAAGGCCGTCACGGGTAACGGCGGCGGCGCGTTTGCGTTGTCCCCGTGGTCGCGGGAGATCCTCGGGGATTCGTGGGAGGCCCGCGGCGGCGGCGTGGTGTGGAAGTCGGGCGCCCCCGCTGAGTCGGTTTCGGCGGGTGGGGTGACGGCGGCGGCATGATGTTCGTGGTCCCGGGTGCGCCGCCTGTCGCGGAGCGGCGCGCCTCCCGCGCCCTCGCGCCTCTAGTCTGTCCCCTCCCACTCACTCGGAGGCCACCCGACTTCCGCGTCGCCGGGCTCACCCGACACCCCGACCGGCGGGCCGACCGTGGAGCGACGGCCGATCCACAAATGGACGCCGAGCGCCGGCGCTCTGTCCGAGCCGCCGCGGACAAGTCCGCAGCAGCGAAACGCTTTCACCCCGAACCGATCCATGCTCGGCGCCAGACTCTCGGCGATATCCCGTGCGATGAAGCCAACTTGGCTCCCAGCGACATCTGCGCGGATCGCGTTCCTGTCGTACTTGTTCTTGGGGTCACGCGACAGGTCTACCTCCACTGGAACCAGATACCCGTGTTCGCGGGGCTCACTGCCCGGCACAAGTCGCCAGATGGAGTGCTGATAGTGGCTTTCGCCGGCGATGATGTTCAGTGGGGCATCCCATTCACGCCAGCCATTACCGGCCGTCCA
>JBKHVQ010000055.1:0-5167 GCA_046569985.1 Thermoleophilia bacterium
CGGCCCGGGCCGCGACAGCCTGTTCGGCGACGGCGAGTTCAGCGGCTTCAGCTACGGCAACGACACCCTGCAGGCGCGCGACGGCGAGCAGGATGCTCTCTCGTGCAGCTTCGGTGCCGACACTGCCGTCGCCGACGCGAACGACATCTTCGATGTTCTCGGCGACTGCGAAGCGCGCGACATCGGGAGTGCCGGCCCCGGCCCGGGGGTCACTCCGCCACCCGGCACCACGCCCCTGCAGGTGGGTCTCGCGGCCCCCGCGACGGCGAAGCTGCGGGCGCTCGGGACGGGCAAGCCGCTGAACTTCCGCGTCCAGTTCACCGCCGCCTGCCGCACCACGGCCACCCTCGTGCTCCGCGCGCCCGAGGCCAGGAAGCTCCGACTGCCGAGGAGGCTGACGGTGATCGGCCGCGACGGCGCCCAGGTCCCCGAGGCCGGCACCTACGCGGCGAGTCTCAAGGTCGCGCCGAGGTACCGCGCCGCCTTCCGCCGCGCGCGCAACAGCGTGAAGGTCGACATCCGCGTCGTCTGCCGTGACGCGTCCGGGGCAACCGCGTCCGCGACGCGACGGGTGAACGTCAAGCGCTGACCGTGTCGTGACACTCCGCCGCGCTCGCGCGGCGGAGTGTCAGCGGCGTGACCCGCGCCGCGTCGACGGCGGCGAACCGGGCCGCGGGCCGGGCACCGCCCTCACCACGCGCAGTCTCGTTCCCGGGACCGTGAGCAGGTGCGGTCCTCCGCGGCGGGAGATCGCGGTGCGCGCCAGCCCCGTGCGGCCGGCTCGCACGGTGACGACGCGCCCCCCGGGCAGCCGCAGCCGCGCACGGGCGCCCGGAACGGGGGCGCCCCGCCCGTCGCGCAGGCGCACCGCCACCGGTCGCAGGTGACGCGGAGCGACGCGTCCGTTCTTGAGGCGCCCCGGGAACAGGAGCTGCGCGCGGGACGGCAGCGGCGGCTTCGCGGCGCGCACCTGAAGCAGGCTGCCACCGCGCTCGGCGCGCAGCGGGAACGCGAACACCGCTCCACCGGGGCTCTGGGTGAGACGCCGCTCGAGCGCCCGCGAGCGCGGCCCGCCCACCGACTCCAGCGCCGCGAGCAGGTCGACGCCGGTGCCACCGAGCGCCGTGCGCACGTACCGGACGGGAAGGTGAAGCGTCGCGTTCACCACGCCGCGTCGCGTCGGCAGGAGGTACAGGTCGATGGCGCGCCCGGGCACGAGGTCGACGCGCTCGGACACGCCGCCTCCGGCGATGCGGACGAACGCGCGCGCGTCGGTCCAGAACGCGGCCGGCTCGACACCGAGGAGGGCGGCGATCCCGAGCGGGTCCCCGCCCAGGTTCAGTCGCAGCCGCGCGGGGACGCGCAGCGGGATCGAGCCCGCCGCCAGCCGCTCCGCGCCGTGGGCGCCGACCGACAGCGTTCCCGCCGGCAGCGGGGCTCCGGCCTCGAGGGCGGTGACGGCGTCGATGCCCGCAGCCTGTTGTCCCGAGGGCACCGGCGCCGGGGCGCAGCCGACCGCGCCGTCGGCGACCGCGCGGTAGGCGTCGCGGAAGGCGGCCGCCTCGGGGCCGGGCCGCCAGACGCCGATCCCGCCGAGCAGGGCGGCGCACGCGTCGCCGCGCAGGGCGTTGGCGAGCTGCTCAGGGATGGTCGTCGCCGGGTCGTGGCGCAGCATCCAGCGCAGGCGCGCGGGGTCACCGCCGTGGTCGGCCAGCAACCGCGTGATCAGCCGCGGCCAGGTGGACCACTCGGCCTCGTTCCACGCCCGCGGGGTCGTGTACGCCTGCCACCACACGCCGCCGGCGAGCGCGAGCACCCGCCAGGTCGCCTCCCACTCGGGGCTGCGCACCAGCGGGGCGGGGACGCCCTGAACGTAGATGTGGACGCGCTCGTTGAGGGGCTGAGACCCGGTGATCGCAGGCAGCGTGTCCTGCGACAGGATCTCCATCGCGACCGCGAGGTTCAGCACATCCTCGGTACTGCCGTGCAGGGCGAGGCCGGCCTCGTCGATGAACACCCTGCGGGCCCCGGAACGGCGGATCCGGTCCTTCAGCAGGGCGGCCATGCTCCCGGCGGACCGCCCGCGCAGGCCGGGCGTGGCCCGGCTGGCGGCCCGCGCCGACACCTTCCAGGCCTGCCGCGAGGGTGCCAGGACCGCCGCCACGGGCTGCTGCTGGAACAGGTTGTGGGTGCCGGCGTCGAGGCCGCCGGGTCCGGCGGCGACCGCCCTCGCCGCATCCGCCGTGGCGTAGAGCATCACCATCCGCTCCTGCGCCCCGGCGACCGGCGGAGCGGCGAGCACGCACGCGCACGCAAGGGCGGCGACGGCGACGGGGGTGCGGGAGCAGGCGGCCATGCGTCGCATGCTAGGCGCCCGGACCCGGAGATCCACCCGGGTGGGTCTCCCGGCTACCAGGCCCGGCGTATCAGCAGGACCGAGCGCGACTCGACATGCGCCAGCGCCCACGCGGCCCAGCTGCGGGCATCCTCCGGCGCCGCGGGCTCGGCGGTGGACAGCACCTGGCGCCAGCGGTTGCCGAACCGCCGGGCGGGCAGCCGGAAACGCGCCGGTTCGTGCGAGGCGTTCAGCAGCAGCACGAACGAGTCGTCGAGGACGCGCTCGCCGTCGGGACCCGGCCCGGGGATCTCCTCGCCGTTGAGGAAGACGCCGAGCGTGCGCAGGTCGTCGCGGGTCCAGTCGCGGCGGCTCATCTCCCGCCCGTCCGGGCGCAGCCAGCGGATGTCGGGCAGCCCCGAGTCGCCGTGGGAACCGCCGAAGAAGTGGCGCCGCTGGAACACGGGGTGCGCGGCGCGCAACGCGATGAGGCGCCGGGTGAACTCCAGCAGCCCGCGGCGCTCGTCGTCGAGATCCCAGTCGAGCCAGGACATCTCGTTGTCCTGGCAGTACGCGTTGTTGTTGCCGGCCTGGGTGCGCCCCGACTCGTCGCCGCCCAGAAGCATCGGCACGCCCTGCGAGAGCAGGAGGGTCGTGAGGATGTTCCGGATCTGGCGGGCGCGCAGTCCGCGGATCTCCGGGTCGTCGGTCGGGCCCTCCACGCCGTGGTTCCAGCTGCGGTTGTCGTCGGTGCCGTCGCGGTTGTCCTCGCCGTTGGCCTCGTTGTGCTTGTGGTCGTAGGAGACGAGGTCCGCCAGCGTGAACCCGTCGTGGGCGGTCACGAAGTTGATCGACGCGGACGGGTGGCGCCCGTCGTCCTGGTACAGATCGCTCGACCCGGTGATGCGCGAGGCCAGCTTCGCGACCCCGTGGGAGTGGCCGCGCCAGAAGTCGCGCACCTCGTCGCGGTAGAGGCCGTTCCACTCGGTCCACAGCACCGGGAAGTTGCCCACCTGATACCCGCCCGGGCCGACGTCCCACGGCTCGGCGATCAGCTTCACCTGCGACAGGACCGGGTCCTGGTGGATGACATCGAAGAACGACGAGAGCCGGTCGACCTCGTAGAACTCGCGCGCCAGCGCCGAGGCGAGATCGAAGCGGAACCCGTCGACATGCATCTCGATCGCCCAGTAGCGCAGCGAGTCCATGATCAGCCGCAGCACGCTCGGGTGCATCGGGTTCAGGCTGTTGCCCGTGCCCGTGAAGTCGACGTAGCGGGCGGGGTCGTCCGGCGCGCACCGGTAGTACGACAGGTTGTCGATGCCGCGGAACGAGAGCGTCGGCCCGCGGTGGTCGCCCTCGGCGGTGTGGTTGTAGACCACATCGAGGATCACCTCGATGCCGGCGCGGTGGAGGGCCTTCACCATGCCCTTGAACTCGCGCACCTGCTGTCCCCGGCGCCCGGTGGCCGCGTACTCGGAGTGCGGCGCGAAGTACCCGATCGAGCTGTAGCCCCAGTAGTTGGTCAGCCCCTTCTCGACCAGATGCGCCTCGTCGGCGATGTGGTGCACCGGCAGCAGCTCCACCGCCGTCACCCCGAGCGAGGTGAGGTGGGCGATCGCGGCGTCGGAGGCGAGTCCCGCGTACGTGCCGCGCAGGTCCTCGCGCACGCCCGGGTGCCGCTTTGTGAGACCGCGCACGTGGGCCTCGTAGATCACCGTCGCATGCCAGGGCGTGCGCGGATGCGCGTCGCCCTCCCAGTCGAATGAGGGATCGATGACGACGCAGCGGGGGATCGCCCGATCGTCGTCGCGCGGGTCGGGCGTCTGGTCGGCGTCCTCACCGTGGCCGTCAGACCGGACGGCGTCGGCCCCGACGGGGCCGTCGATCGCCTTCGCGTACGGGTCGAGCAGGAGCCTGCCCGGGTTGAACCGGTGCCCGCGCTCGGGCGCCCAGGGCCCCTCGACACGGTACGCGTAGCGCTGACCCGGGCCGACGCCGGGCAGGCGCCCGTGCCAGATGTACGCGGTGCGCTCGGTCAGCTCGACACGCCGCTCGGCCCCGGCCTCGTCGAACAGGCAGAGCCACACGCGGGTGGCGTTCTCGGAGAACAGCGAGAAATTCGTCCCGCCTCCGTCCCAGGTGGCGCCGAGGGGGAACGGCTCTCCGGGCTGGATGTGGCTCACGCGTGCCCGCGCATGCGGAGCTGCCGTCACTCGCCGGGGACCAGCCAGATGGTCGAGAGCGGGGGCAGGGTGAGGGCCGCGGAGTGGGCCTCACCCGCCCACGGGACCTCGTCGGCCTGGACGCACCCGCCGTTGCCCATGCCCGATCCGCCGTAGGGGGCCGCGTCGGTGTTGATGATCTCGCGCCACGGACCGCCGCGGGGGAGCGCGACGCGATGCTCGTGGCGCGGCACGGGTGACAGGTTGCAGATCGCCACCAGCGTGTGCCCGTCGCGCCCGAAACGGGCGAAGGCGATGATGTTCGCGCCGGCCTCGCCGGCGTTCATCCAGCGGAAACCCCACGGCTCGAAGTCGACCTGCCACAGGGCGGGCTCGTCGCGGTAGGCGCGGTTGAGGTCACGCACCAGGTTCTGCGCCCCCGCGTGGTGGCCGTGCTGCAGGAGGTGCCAGTCGAGGCTGTGATGGTGGTTCCATTCGGCCGCCTGCGCGAACTCGGAGCCCATGAACAGCAGCTTCTTGCCCGGGTGCGCCCACATGTAGCCGTAGAGCGCGCGCAGGTTGGCGTGCTGCTGCCACTCGTCGCCCGGCATCTTCGTCAGCAGGGAACCCTTGCCGTGCACCACCTCGTCGTGCGAGAGCGGCAGCA
>JBKHVQ010000056.1:0-1519 GCA_046569985.1 Thermoleophilia bacterium
CTACACCGCCAAGGGCGCCGAGGCGAAGTTCGAGGGCGCGGTGGTCCTCGGCGGCGCGCTGCACGGCAGCCAGGGCCTCGTGCCGCTCGGCATCACCGCCGGTCTCGACGCGGACGGCGACGGCAAGGTCGACGCGGACGGCGAGGCGGGCACCACCGCCGGCAACCTCGCCCTGCGCGTGGCGCCGCTGCACTCGGGCATGGAGACGAGCCGCTACGCCGCGCTCGCGCTCGCCGCGTCCTTCGGCGGTCTCGTGAGCGGTGAGGACACGGAGGGCCCGGGCCTCGTGCTGAGCGGCGCGGTCGCCTTCCCCGAGTCGCTCTCCTACAACGCGTCCACGGCTGCGCCCCTCGCGTTCCCGACGTTCCTCACCGTTCCGACGGACCCGGCCATCAACGGCCAGACCCTCACCACCACCGCGGTCGACGGCGCCTCGTTCCACCGCCTTTCGATCGGCAGCGTGGAGAGCGGCGAGTGGCTCGTGTACTTCCCGGCGGGCAAGACCTCCGTCGAGCTGCCGGTGCCGCCGGAAGGCTTCGACAACCGCCTGACCAAGCTCGACGGCGACGAGCTGCCCGAGGCGCTGCTCCACTCGATCCGCGTCGGCGCGAACGGCGCGCTCACCTACGACCAGGTGGTGGCCTTCGACGCTGCCAACCTGGATGATCTCTCGGCCCGCATCGACTCCTTCTCGGTCATCGAGATCGAGCGGCCGCTCCCCCAGTAGTCAGCACGGATTTCGAGCAGGCAACCGGGCGGGTCGAGGGCAACCTCGGCCCGCCCGGGGCTTTTTCGGGGCTAGAATCGCTGTCGATGAAAACGCTCTTCGCCCTCGCCGACGAGCTGGTCCAGGCCCGTCGCCCCTTCGCCCTCTGCACCGTCGTCTCGACCTCGCGTTCCGCCCCGCGGGATGCCGGGGCGCGCATGCTCGTGCGGGAGGACGGCTCCATCGCCGGCACCGTGGGAGGCGGTCCTCTCGAGGCGGCGGTCATCGGTGAAGGGCTGTCGCTCCTGCGCGCGACGCATGGACCGAGCACCACGCTCTTCGACGCGCAGCTCACCACCGAGGGCGAAGTTCACCTCGGCATGAAGTGCGGGGGCGAGGTGCAGGTGCTGGTCGACGTGCATCGGCCTGCGCCCCGTGCGGTGGTGCTCGGCGCAGGCCACGTGGGGCTGGAAGTCGCGAACGCGGCCCGGCTCGCCGGCTGGGACGTGGTGGTGGCAGACGATCGTCCCGAGCGGCTCACGATGGTCGCGGACGGGATCCCCACCCGACGCTACGATTCCGATGCCGTGGCCGAGGCGCTCGAGGACGTCGGTCCCGCGGACTACGTGGTCATCCTCACCCGCTGCCACGACATCGACGAGCGCGCGCTGGCGGCGGCGACCCGGACCCGGGCGCGCTATGTCGGGCTCATCGGTTCGCGCCGCAAGATTGCGGTGCTGTTCCGAAATCTGCGCCAGGCAGGCCTCCCTGATCCGTCGCGCGATCCGCGCGTGTACGCGCCCATCGGCCTCG
>JBKHVQ010000057.1:0-21536 GCA_046569985.1 Thermoleophilia bacterium
GCTCGGCGTGCACCGCCCATGGCGGCAAGGCGGCGCCCACCCTGGAGGCGATCGGGCTGGAGCCGCCGTGGACCCACTCCGCGGTGCTCTTCTCGATCGGCCCGGAGACCGGCGACGAGGAGATCACCCACGCCATCACCGCGTTCCGGGAGGAGACCGGGCGCCTGCGGGCGATCAGCCCGATCGCGCCGTGACCGCCCGGCGGCGGAGCGGGCGGTGAGGGTGGTCGACGCACTGGGCACGTGGTGCCCGGTGCCGGTCTACCTCATCGACCGGGCGGCGCGCGCCTCGCGGCCGGGCGACGAACTGCAGTTGCTGGCCGACGATCCCCTCATCGAGGTCGACCTGCCGGCCTGGTGCCATACCTCGGGGCACACGCTCCTCGCTCTCGACCGCGGCGACGCGGGCTACGTCGCCCGCGTGCGGGTACGCTGAGGCACGCGGCCCGCGACAGCCGTCATCCACCCGGGCGCCGCGGCGTGCGGGTGGACGACGGCCGCCGTGACGCGGCTACTCGGCGGGCGCGTCCCCGCTGGAGGCGCCCTCGACATCCGACTGCCCGGCGGGGTCCGCGGTGGCGGCGGCACCCGCGTCCTCGACGGTGCCCTCACCGGCGTTGCTCGCCTCGGGCGGTCCCATGATCGCGACGACGTCCGCGTCGGGTGCCGCCTCGGCGACGCCGCTCGCGTCCGCCAGTGGGGCGGGCGGCGCCGTGTTGAGGTCTGCGGCGACCTGCAGGGCCTGCGCCTCGGCGCCCGGGCGGTACAGGACACGGTCGGCGGCGACCTGGCTGGGCGCGTTGCCCTCGGTCACCTGGGTGTAGCCCATTCCCCGCACCAGTTCGGCGGTGGAGGCCGCGAGGCCGTCCTCACCCGAGCCGTTCAGGATGGCGAGCGCGATGGTGGGCCGCGACTCGGGTCCGCTGGCGACGGGGGCCGCGGGGGCGGCGGCGGTGGTGACGGTGGTGGTCTCGGTCACCGTCGTGGTGCTGCCGCCCCCGCTCACCATCCAGCCGATGGCGAGTCCGACGACGAGCGCGATTCCGACGACCGGCAGGGCCACCTTGCGCGGCGAGCGGCGCTCCGGGGGCCGGCGGCGCCGCGGGCTGGAGCTGTAGGGCTCCTCCCAGCTGAACTCACTCTCGCGCTCCGGCAGACGGGTGCGGCTGCTCACGGCGGCCCCTTCCTCGTGTGGTCGTCAGGCTTCCGGTAAGCGCGTTACACGGCGGGGCGCGGATTCCTTCCCGTGCCGGTCCGCGGCGACGCCCGCCGTCAGCTCCAGAAGTCCCCGAACCGCTCGGTGTCACCCCCCTCGGGCTTCCGGCCGCCGATGCAGATGAGGTCGAGGCCCGCCGGGCCGGCCTCGAACGATCGGATCACCGCGGGGGCGACGCGCAGCACGTCCCACGCGCGAAGCTCGATGACCTCGTCGTCGAGCTTCGCGCGCCCCGACCCGGACGCCACGACATACGCCTCCTCCTGCACGCGATGCCGGTGCCCCCAGGGCATCCGCGCACCCGGCTCGAAGGTGAAGCGACTCACCCCGAGCTCCGGGGAGTTCAGCGCCGCCCGCGCGAAGCGCCACTGAATGCGCACGTCCGGGGGGCTGACATCGCGAAGCTCAGAGAAGTTCCTTCTCGCCCAGTCGGCCATTGAGGCACTGTGTCAAACGCGCTGGCACTGGGCACGTAGCGAACATATGTTCGCTATGCTGGCGCGCATGACGACTCTCACCCGGATCACAGAACGCGCCCTCCGCTCCGGACCCCGCGACCTGACCGACCTCGAGGCGCTGCGCGCCCACCCCAGCCCGCGCGTGCAAAACCGCGTCGGCGACCGCCTGCGCGAGGCCGCGCGTCGGCGGCCCGACCTCGTGGTGGCCACCTGCTCGCGCTGGCTCGCCGAGAGCCCGTCACCCGCGACGCGACGCATCGTGCGCCGCGCCCTGGGTGGCCGGCGGCCCGCCGAAAGCCGGGCGCACTAGAGGCGCACCGTCCGGGCCCGTGCGGGGGCCGGAGTCCGGGTCATCCCCGGGAGCGGCCCTTCGCGCCCAGCGCCTCACGCACCACCTTGGGGCCGAGGGGGCGGTCGGGTGCCCCCACCGCGTGGGCCGACGGTGCCATCGGGGTCCCGCCCGGTGGGGGCACCGCGCGTCGCATCTCCATACGGCACGCCCCCTTCACGGCGTCGTTCCGGACGACGCCATGAGTGTCAGAGCAGGGGCGTCCCCGTCATCGCCGGGCCCGGATCCCAGCCCATCAGACCGCAGAGCGTGGGAGCGACGTCGCCGAGCGCCCCGCCATCACGCAACGTGAGGCCCGGGCGGTCGATCCAGAGCGGTACCGGGTTCGACGTGTGCGCGGTGTTCGGGCTGCCGTCGGGTTCGAGCATGACCTCGCTGTTGCCGTGGTCGGCCGTGACGCACAGCAGGCCCCCGGCGGCGGCGACCGCCGGGCGGATGGAGGCCATGCACGAGTCGACGGTCTCGATGCCCCGCACGGCGGCGGGGATGACGCCCGTGTGGCCGACCATGTCGGCGTTCGCGAAGTTCACGACGATCAGCTGAGCCTCGGCCTTCCGAAGGCCCGCCAGCACGGCGTCGCGGACCCCGGTGGCGCTCATCTCGGGCGCGTGATCGTAGGTGGGCACATGCTGGGGCGACTGCACCAGCACCCGCTCCTCGCCCTCGAACGGTGCCTCGCGGCCACCGTTGAAGAAGAACGTGACGTGCGCGTACTTCTCGGTCTCCGCCACGTGGAGCTGGGGGCGGCCCGCGGCGGAGACGACCTCGGCAAGCCCCTGGCGGACGTCCTCAGCCTCGAAGATCGGGGTCGCCGTGAACTCGGTCTTGTACCGGGTCATCGTCGTGAACAGCGGCCACGGGGGGTTCGCGCCCCGGTCGAAGCCATGGAAGTCCCGCTCGGTGAAAGCGATCGTGAGCTGGCGGGCCCGGTCGGGGCGGAAGTTGCAGTAGATCACCGCGTCCTCGCCGCGGATGCGGCCCAGGTGCGGGTCGCCGATCACGGCGGGCTCGATGAACTCGTCTCCCACCCCCGCCGCGTAGGAGGCCGACACCGCGTCACGGGCCGACCCGAACTGCGTGCCGACCCCATGCACCATGGCATCGTACGCGCGGCGCGTACGGTCCCAGCGGTGGTCGCGGTCCATCGCGTAGTAGCGGCCGACGACGGTCCCGACGGTGACGCCGGCCGTCTCCAGTTCGGCGACCACCCCGAGGGCGGCGTCCGGGCGCGTGTCCCGGCCGTCCGTGAAGGCGTGCACCACGAGGCTGGCGACGCCCTCGGCGCGGGCCAGTTCGATCAGGGCCCGCATGTGGCGCTGGCTGGCGTGGACGCCGCCGTCGCCGACCAGCCCGATCAGGTGCAGCGTCGACGCCCGGCCGGCGCGCAGCGCGGCGCGCACGGCCGGGATGCGCGCGACCGATCCATCGGCCATCGCCTCGTCGATGCGCACCAGCATCTGCGGGACGCGGCGCCCGGCGCCGAGGTTGAGGTGCCCGACCTCGCTGTTGCCCTGCTGGCCGGCGGGCAGGCCGACCGCCAAGCCCGACGCGGCGATCTGCGTGGCGGAGCCCTCACGGGCCAGGGCGTCGAGGTTCGGTGTGCGCGCGAGCGAGACCGCGTTGCCGGGACCGGCGGGCGCGATGCCGAAACCGTCGATGACGCACAGGACGAGGGGCCCCCTCATGCGGCGTGCACGATCGCGGCGAAGTTCTCCGGGTCGAGGCTGGCGCCGCCGACGAGGGCCCCGTCGATGTCCGGCTGCGCGAGCAGCTCGGCGGCGTTGGACGGGGTGACGCTCCCGCCGTAGAGGACGCGAAGCGCCGGCCCGTCGAGGCGCTCCGCGGCGACGGCACGCACGTGCGCGCAGGCGTCCTGGGCGATCTCCGGGGTCGCGGTGCGGCCGGTGCCGATCGCCCAGATCGGCTCGTAGGCGATCGCGAGACTGGGCGTGTCGTCGGCGGTCACGCCCGCGAGGGCGGTCCGCACCTGACCGGTGAGCCACGGCTCGGTCTCCCCCGCCTCGCGCTGGTCGAGCGACTCGCCGACGCACAGGATCACGCGCAGCCCCCCATCCAGCGCGGCGCGCACGCGGGCGGCCACCTGAGCGTCGCTCTCGCCGCCGGCGCGTCGCTCGGAGTGGCCGACGAGGGTGCCGGCGGCGCCCGCCGCGGCGATCATCCCCACCGAGATCTCACCGGTGTGGGCGCCGGATGCCGCCTCGTGCACGGCCTGCGCAAACACCGCGACCGGGCTCCCCGTCGCGGCCTGGGCCGTCGCCTCGAGTGCCGTGAACGGCGGGCACACGGCCACGTCGGCGACGACCGACTCGCGGCCGATCAGCTCGATGAGGTGCGTCATGTAGTCGCGCGCGTCGGCGCCGGTCTTGTTCATCTTCCAGTTGCCCGCGATCAGCGGGCGCCGTCCCGCGCTCATGCGACCGGCAGGGCGGCGACGCCCGGCAGGGTCTTGCCTTCCAGCATCTCCAGGGCGGCCCCGCCGCCGGTGGAGACGTGGGTGAAGCGGTCGACGAGGCCGAACTGCGCCACCGCGGCGCCGGAGTCCCCCCCGCCGGCGACCGTCTCGGCCTGGCTGTCGGCCATCGCGTCGGCCACCGCGCGCGTGCCCTCCGCGAACGGCGGGATCTCGAACGCGCCCATCGGGCCGTTCCAGAACACCGTGCCTGCCGCCGTGATCGCCTCGCGGTACGCGGCGGAGGTGCTGGGGCCGATGTCCACGCCCATCCAGCCGTCGGGGATCGCGTCGGTGGGAACCACCTGCAGCTCGGCGCCGGCGTCGAAGCGGTCGGCCACCAGGACATCCACCGGAAGCTGGAGCTGGCAGTTCACGTCCGCGGCGCGCTTCATCAGAACGCGCGCCATCTCCTGGCCCGCCTCGTCCTCGTGCAGGGACGCCCCGACCGGCTCGCCGAGGGCCGCGAGGAACGTGAAGCACATGGCCCCGCCGACCAGCACCCGGTCGCATCGCGAGAGCAGGCTCTCGATCAGCGGCAGCTTGTCGCTCACCTTCGAGCCGCCGAGCACCGCGACGAACGGCGACCGCGGCCGGGTGAGGAGGGACTCGAGTACCTCCACCTCGCGTGACAGCAGCAGTCCGGCACGGGAGGGCAGCAACCGGGCGACGCCCTCGGTCGACGCGTGGGCGCGGTGCGCGGCGCCGAAGGCGTCGTTCACGTAGTGGGTGAACCCGTTCGCGAGCTCACGCGCGAAGGCCGGGTCGTTGGCCTCCTCCTCCGCGTGGAAACGCAGGTTCTCGAGCATCACGATCTGGCCGGGGCGCAGTTCCCGAACGCGCCCGGCCACCGCGGGGCCGACGCAGTCGGGCAGAAGCTCCACCCTGCGTACCAGCGACTGGCCGAGACGCTCCGCACACGGCGCGAGCGACAGCTCCTCGACGCGCTTCCCCTTCGGGCGGCCGAGGTGCGAGCAGACCGCGACGGCGGCGCCTGCCGCCAGCAGGCGGCGGATCGTCGGCACGGATGCCTGGATGCGCGCGTCGTCCGTGATGCGCCCATCCTCGAGCGGGACATTGAGGTCGGCCCGCACGAGCACCCGGGCGCCGCTCCACGCGGCGCCCGGGTCGTCGAGCCCAAGGGGGCGCGGCATCAGTCGGGCAGCACGCGCTCGGCCAGGTCCACGACCCGGCACGAGTAGCCCCACTCGTTGTCGTACCACGAGATCAACTTGACCGTGGTCCCGTTCACCATCGTCAGCGAGGCGTCCAGCAGCGACGACAGCGGGTCGCCGACGATGTCGCGCGACACGATCGGGTCCTCGGTGTACCCGAGGATGCCCTCCAGGGGGCCGTCCTCGGCGGCGGCGAGGAAGGCGGCGTTGACCTCCTCCTTCGTCGTCGCGCGGCCGACGGTCGCGACGAGATCGACCACCGAGCCGTCCGGGGTCGGCACGCGCAGGGCGATGCCGTCAAGTTTGCCCTTAAGGGAGGGGAGCACCTCGCCGATGGCCCGGGCGGCGCCGGTGGAGGTGGGGATGATCGACAGCGCGGCGGCGCGCGCGCGACGGAGGTCGCTGTGCGGCAGGTCCAGGATGCGCTGGTCGTTGGTGTACGAGTGGCACGTGGTCATGTACCCGTGCTCCAGCCCGAAGTTGTCCATCAGCACCTTCGCCAGCGGCGCGAGGCAGTTGGTGGTGCAGGACGCGTTCGAGATGACGTGATGCTTGGCGGGGTCGTACTCGTCGTCGTTGACGCCGAGGACGACCGTGATGTCGGGGTTCTTGGCGGGAGCCGAGATGATGACCTTCTTGGCGCCGGCCTCGAGGTGCTTGGCGGCCTGGTCGCGCTCGGTGAAGAACCCGGTGCTCTCGATGACGACGTCGACGCCGAGGTCGCCCCACGGCAGCTTGCCCGGATCGCGCTCGGCCAGCACGCGGACGGTCTGATCGTCGACGTGCAGGTGGTCGTCGTGCGCGTGGATGTGCCCGGGGTAGCGACCGAAGACCGAGTCGTACTCGAGCAGATGAGCGAGGGTCGCGGTGTCGGTGATGTCGTTGACGGCGACGATCTCGACGTCGGTCCCGCCGAGCGTCGCGGCCCGGAAGACGTTGCGGCCGATACGCCCGAAGCCGTTGATACCCACCCGTACGCTCATTGTGCCCTTTCGGTAAATGGCGGAACCCGGATGAATCTACCAAGGGGCCCGGGGAGCCGCGTCCCGTGGCGGGCAGCGGCAGCGGACGGGAACGACTCGGGGGGCCCGAAGGCCCCCCGAGGTAGCGCGGTGAAGCTGAAGCGGGAGGCCTAGGCCTCGGCGGCCTTCGGCTTCGGGGTGACGGCGGCGGTGATCTTGGCGGAGAGGATGCCGAGGATCACACCGCAGATCAGGGTCGCGAGGACGCTGACGAAGACCCACTGCCACGGGGTGGAGAGAAGACCGCCACCAGCGCCGATACCGGCGGTGGCCGGGTCGCCCAGCGACTCGACGGAGCTCTCGGTGCCACCACCGTTGGGGACCCAGCCGTCGAGGCCGGTCGCGATCCACCAGACGAACACGGATGCGAATGCCGGGAACGTCCCTGCAACGTAGTACCAGTCGCCGGCGATCAGGATGGCGACGAGGATGAAGGCGAAGATGCCGACCCAGAGGGCGATGCCCCAGAAGTCGGGAGCATCGGCGGTCGTGAACGCCAGCGGCATGGTGATGGCCGCGGCGACCGTACCGAAGATGCAGGCCACCAGGATCTTGACGGCGGCGGCGTTGTCACCACCGGCGGCGAAGAACAGACCCCAGGAGATGAACGCGATCGGGAGGATCAGGTGGAAGTTCTCGGGAAGACCCAGCTGGCCGTCGCCGGCGAGCTCGTCCTGCACGGTGAACCAGTGGAACGTGAAGTTCAGGGAGAACTCCGTCCAGAGGAAGGAGAGGACTCCGATGACGATTGCCAGAGGCAAGATCGCCTTTGCACGTGCGCTCATTGCGACAGTGCTCCTTGTGACGAATACGGGACTCGGCCGCCGGAAGAAGAGAGAAATGTGGCGGTCGGGCGCTCGGGGGACCGAACGCGTCGGCAGTCTATGCGCGCCACAAGGTTCGTTGCAACCGTTGCATTCTCGTGACCGGCGGTTACGTCGTGTGACACCGGGCGCGATGTCCCCCCGGCCCGCTCAGGCCCTGGCGGCCTCCTGCGCGAGATCGAGCAGCACGGCCGCGAGGGCCTCCGGCGAGTGGCGCACCACCTCTCCCTCCTCGGCGAGGTCGGCGCCGACGGCGCGCAGCCCCAAGGCCTCCAGGCGGGCGCGCGCGGGGGCGACCGGCTCCTGCCCCTGGGCGCGGTACCGGGCGGTCGCCTCGGGCGCCAGCGGGCCCTCGTGCACGACCACGGCATCGAGGCATCCGGGCACGGCCTCGAGCACGCGCACGACGTGGTCGGCGGCGTCGAAGCCGTCGGTCTCGCCCGGCTGGGTCATGACATTGCAGATGTAGACGCGCAGCGCGTCGGTCTCGCGCAGGGCGTTGGCCAGTTCGGGCACGGCGAGATGAGGCAGCACGCTCATGAAGAGGCTGCCCGGGCCCAGCAGGACGAGGTCGGCGCGGCGCACGGCGTGCAGGGCGGGGGTGTGGGCGCGGGGCTCCGGCTCGAGCCACACGCGGCGGCAGGCGCCCGGGCCGGCTGCGATACGGGTCTCGCCGCAGACCGTCTCGCCGTCGGCCCTCTCCGCCCAGAGGCGGATCTGGGCGAGGGTCGAGGGCAGCACCTCCCCGCGGATCTTGAGGACCTGGCTGCACTCCTGGATCGCCAGGTCGAAGCTGCCCGTCACCTCCGCGAGGGCCGCGAGGAAGAGGTTGCCGAACGGGTGCCCCGAGAGGTCGCCGTCGGCGAACCGGTGCTGGAAGAGCCGGCCCATCAGCGATTCGTCGTCGGCGAGCGCGACGAGGCAGTTGCGGATGTCGCCGGGAGGCAGGACCCCGAGGTCGCGCCGCAGGCGGCCGGACGAGCCGCCGTCGTCGGCGACGGTGACGATGGCGGTCAGGTCGACCGGCGAGCGCTTCAGGCCGCGCAGGAGGGAGGCGAGGCCGGTGCCGCCGCCCAGGGCCGCGATGCGCGGCCGCGGGCTCACGCGGTCGCCTCGGCGGGCGGGCCGGTGGGGCGACCGATGTGCCGATGCGCGGTGGTGGTGTCGAAGCCGCGCTCGGCGTAGCGCGCGGCGAGCATCTCGGCGATCGCGACGCTGCGGTGCCGACCTCCGGTACAGCCGATGCCGATCACGAGCCCGGTCTTCCCCTCCTCGCTGTAGGCGGGCAGCAGGAAGTCGAGGAGGCCCTCCAGGTGGATGCGGAACTCGTCCATCCCCGGTGCCGCGGCGACGAAGTCGGCGACCGGAGCATCCAGTCCGGTGAGGGCGCGCAGCCCGGGGACATAGTGCGGGTTCTGCAGAAAGCGCACATCGAAGAGCAGGTCGGCCTCGCGCGGCACGCCGTGCTTGTAGCCGAACGAGACGAACTGCACCTGCAGGCGCGGGCGCACATCCGCCTCGATCAGGGTCTCGGTGACGCGGCGGCGCAGCTCCCACACCGTCAGGCCGCTGCTGTCGATGACGACGTCGGCGCGCTCGCGCGCGTCGGACAACTCGTCGCGCTCGCGCGAGATGCCCACGAGCACGTCGGCGCCCGGGGCCAGCGGATGGGGGCGGCGCGTCTCGCGGAAGCGGTTGATCAGCGTCTCGTCCGACGCCTCGAGGAAGACGACGCGCGGGCGCACGCCGGCCTCGGCGACACGGTCGAGGATCGGTTCGAGGTCCTTGAACCACACGCCCCCGCGCACGTCGCAGACGACCGCGGCGCGCTCGACGCGCGAGCCCTCGAGCATGAACAGCTCGGCGAGGGACGGCAGCAGGCCGGGCGGCAGGTTGTCGACGCAGAACCAGCCGGCGTCCTCGAACGCGCCCATGGCGTAGCTCTTGCCCGCCCCGCTCATCCCCGTGATGACGGTCAGGTCCATTAGGTGCCCTCCTCGTCGCGTGGGCGATCGGGCACCCGCCGCGCGCCGTCGGGCGACTCGGGGGTGCGGTGCAGATGGTCGTACACCTGGCGCGCCACCTTGGCGGGCACACCGGGCACGGCCGCGAGCTCCTCGCGTCCCGCGTTCATGAAGCGCTCGGCCGACCCGAAGTGGCGCAGGATGGCCGACTTGCGCGCCGGCCCGATGCCGGGCAGGGCGTCGAACACGCTCTCGGTCATCCCGCGCCCGCGACGGCCGCGGTGGTGGCGCAACGCGAAGCGGTGGGCCTCGTCGCGGATCTGCTGAAGCAGGCGCAGGCCGGCGGAGCGCTCCGGCAGCAGGAGCGGCTCGGAGCGCTCCGGCAGGAACACCTCCTCCTGGCGCTTGGCGAGGCCGACGAACGGGACGCCCTCGATGCCCGTCTCGGCGAGGCCCTCGACGGCGGCGCCGAGCTGCCCTTTTCCGCCGTCGATCACCACCAGCGCGGGACGCGAGGCGAACGAGGGGTCCCCCTCCCCCGGGGTCGCGAGACGGGTGAAGCGGCGCGTGATCGCCTCCCTCATGCGCGCGAAGTCGTTGGGGCCCCCGTCGTAGCGCATGGTGAACGAGCGGTAGTGGGCCTTCGCCGGCGTCCCGCGCTCCATCACCACCATCGAGGCGACGGCGTGCGTCTCGCCCAGGTTGGAGATGTCGTAGCACTCGATGCGCATCGGCGGCGCGGGCAGGCCCAGCGCCTCTGCGAGCTCCGTCAGCGCCTCGCGGCGGCGGCTGCGCGCGGCCTCGTGCCGGCGGCGGTCCTGATCGAGGGCGAACGCCGCGTTGCGCCGGGCGAGGTCGGCGAGCTTGCGTTTGTCGCCGCGCACCGCGCCGCGCACCTCGACGCGGCTGCCGCGCCGCTCCGACAGGAGGTCGGCGAGCGCCTGGCGCCCCTCGGTGCCCTGGTGGACGACGACCAGCGGGGGGATGGCCATGCCCATCCCGTAGTACTCGTAGGCGAACTGCTCGAGCACCGCCGACTCCTCGTCGGCGCCACCGGCATCGAGGAAGAAGGACTGGCGGTCCTGGAGCACCCCGTCGCGCACCTGCAGCACCTGGACGCTGGCGGCCCCGTCGTCGACGGCGAGGCCGATGATGTCGGCGCTGCCCATGGCCCCGGAGGTGGCGAGCTGGCGCTCCGTGAGGTGGCGCACCGCGTCGAGGCGGTTGCGCAGGGCGGCGGCGCGCTCGAAGTCCTGCTCGGCGGCGGCGGCGCGCATCTCGTCCTCCAGCTCGCGCTCCAGCCCGCGGTAGCGGCCCGAGAGGAACGCGATGATCTGGTCGATCAGGGCGCGGTAGTCCTCGCGGGAGATGTAGCCGACGCACGGAGCCAGGCAGCGCTTGATGTGGTAATCGAGGCAGGGCACGCCGGAGGGCCGCCCCGGCTCGCGGCCCTCGCAGGGCCGGCTGGGGAAGATCTTGTTGATGACGCCGAGGGTCTCGCGCACCTTGTAGGCGTTGGAGAACGGGCCGAAGTAGACGCGGTCGCGCCGGTGGCGCTCGCGGGTGAAGTAGACCCGCGGGTACTCCTCGTCGAGGCTGATCCCGATGTACGGGTAGCTCTTGTCGTCGCGCAGGCGCACGTTGAACGGCGGCCGGTGGCGGCGCACGAGGTTCGCCTCGAGGATGAGGGCCTCGCTTTCACTGTCGGTGACGAACACCTCGAGCGAGGCGATGCGCTCGACCATCTCGCACACCTTCGCGTGCGACCCGGTGCGCGCCCGCATGGGCCCGTCGGCCCCCGACGCGTCCGGGCGCACCGGCGAGGCGAAGTACGAGTGCACGCGCCGCCGCAGCGACTTCGCCTTGCCCACGTAGAGCACGCGGTCGGCGCCGTCGCGGTAGATGTAGACGCCGGGCCCGGTGGGCAGTCCGGCGAGCTGTTCGCGCAGCCGGCTCGACACGGTCGATCGAGTATAGGGCCCTCCGCCGCGGGCGCCCCGGCTCATGGCTCGGAGCCGGTCCCGGAGTCAGGACGTCGCCTGAAACCGCTCGAAGCGGCGAGCAAGGCGATCCCGATCGGGGCGCCATGCCGCCCTGCCGGGAATCTCAATGCGACTCCCGTGCGAGGCCTTCAGAAGGTCGAGCATCGGCCCGTCCTCTTCGTCCCGAAGGTGACGCGCGACATGCACGCGCTGGTCGGGATCAACTCCGATCAGGTCCTGGTCGTATGCGCGATGGTGGATGGTGCAGAGGGACAAGCCGTTGGAGACGATTGGCGCACCACGCTCGTCGGAGTCTTCGATGATGTGAGCGGCATCGAGGAGGCGCACCTCCTTCAGGCGGCATATCGCGCAGCGGTCGAGATACGCCGGCAGCACGGCGCCGCGGAAGCGGGCTTGATGCACTCGGGTGCGTACCTCGCGGACCTTGTACCGCCGCTCGATGTCGTCCTGAATGAGGATCGGCTCCCGATCGTCGAGCGGCCCCCGCATGCGCCCGAACGTGACGAGGACTCGCCTACCGGCCTGGTCGTCCTGCACGATCCAGGCTGGATACTCCGGCCGGTAGAAACCCGGTCGGGTGCCGATGAAGTACACAATCGGGACGGCAAGCGCATACGCGAACCGCAAGCTCCGGTTGTGGTGATTGTCGATCGGGCCGTCCTGATAGGCATAGCGGAAACCCTCGTCGGTCTCCTCGTCGTCGTACCGTGCCGATGAGTGGGCGGTATTGATCGACAACGCCGCCGGGCCGCGCTGAATGCTCGCGCGGAAGATGCCGTAAGCGCGATTGAGGAAATGGACGCGGCGCCCGCGGAAGTTGAAGCCTTCGGCAAGACCATGCATCCAGGGGACATCAGGACCGTAGGACGCAACCAGTACGTCGAGGGCGGCGAAACAGGCGGCCCGGAGATCGTCATCCCGCTGCTTCATGGCGACAGTCTGGTACGGCGTCACCGCACGAGGCAAGGCCTCTCGCCGCGGGCGCCCCGCCGCTACGCCAGGTGCAGCCGCAGCTCGCCCTCCACCTGGTCCGGGAGCACCTCCTCCCCGTCGTTGAGCCGGCGCAGCAGGGACGCGATCACCCGCCGCGCCTCGGCCCGGGCCTCCTCCCGGAGGAAGCCGGAGTAGAGGCTCTCGCCGGCCAGGCAGCGGTTCAGTTCATGGTCGCGGTTGTGCTCGTTCAGTTCCGTGAAGTAGATGACGCGGAACCGCCGGTCGTATCCGCCTTCGCGGTAGATCTCGAACATCACCTTCGCCGCCGGGCGGTCCGGGTCGCGTTCAGTGACCGGCGACAAGGTCCATCTCCTCGGCGCGCTCGTCGGCCTCCCCGGCGCGCAGCCGGCGCTCGAACTCGGCCATCCGCCGCTCGAGCTCGCCCTCCTTCTGCTTACGGCGCACCATGTCCTCGCGGTACCGCTGCAGGAAGTAGCCGATCGTCTCGACGCGGATCTTGATCGAACCGGTGGGCTTGTTCTCGTCGATGTCCTTGAAGCAGAAGTACGGAGTGCCCGCGTCCTGGACGATCTCCTCGACGGTGGCGTAGATGGGCGCGTCGTGCCCGCACTTGAAGGAGCTGAGCTCGAGCGCCACCAGGTTCGGGTGCCGGGCGGTGTATTTGGCCGCCCATACCTTGCGGCTCGTGTTCTCGGAGTACGAGTTCTTCCACACGTCCGAGATGTCCATGGGGTTATCGATGCGGCCGGCGCGCACGTCGTCGCCGAACAGCCTCCACATGATGTCGTCGTCGATCGGGAGACTGTCCTGGGCGAAGGCCGGGTATCCGATCTTCTGGAACTCGTCGAGGATCTCGTGAGAGACGCCCGGGTCGTTGTGGTACGGCCGGCCGAGCACGACGACGCCGAGCCGGTCCTCACGCTCGAGCTCCTCCAGGGTCTCGCGGGCCGCGCCGCGCAGGTCGGTGTTGAAGCGCTCCAGCGCCACGTAGCCGGCGTCGACCGCCCGGCGATGCTCGCCGCGGGTCAGTCCGAGGACACCCCGGAGGTCGTCCCACAACTGCTTCTCGAGGAGGCGCGGCTCGTCGAGGTTCACGAACGTGTCGATGAAGCGCACGCCCAGTTCGCGGAAGAGGTCGCTCTCCTTCGTGAAGGCGGCCTTGACGGCCTCCGGTGTCGCCGTGACGGTGGGGCACGCCCTGCATCCCTGCGTGTTCGTCAGCGGCGACGGCAGCGCATCGATCATCGGGAAGAAGATGAGGTCGAGCGGCCTCTTCGCGTGGACCCGGTGGAGCAGGTCGTGCACGTGCGGGATCCCGATCTTCGAGGGGAAGCACGGATCGATCGCACCGCGCTTGGCCCCGGTCTTGTACATCTCCTCGGAGGTGAAGCTCGAGTAGACGATGTTGCGCGGCGGGATCCCCAGGCTCTCGAAGTAGCCCGCGAAGAGCGGGTTGACCGAGTACTGGTTGAGGACCCGCGGGATCCCGATGCGCATCTCCTCGCGCCGGGCCACCAGCGCGTTGCGTTCCCGCTGGGCCCTGGTGAGGGCGCGCGCGGCCGGGGGATCCGCCACGTTCGGCGCGTTGGGGCTGCGCCAGACGGCCTCGGCCGCGATGTGCAGGAAGTTGGGGTAGGCCTCCCTGTTGGAGTCCATGCCCTTCTTGATCACCCGCATCGTGTCGAGGTCCTCGACGAGCCCACGCTCGCATGAGTTGCCGACGATCAGGCGCCGCACCCCCGGTTTCAGCGGGATCTTCGAGGAGCGACCCGAATCGTCGACCCCGGAGCCCTCCACGGTGACATCGATGAAGGTGCGAAGGCACTTGTTCTTGCAGAAGTAGCAGCGGGTGTCCTCGCTGCGGTGCGTGGTGAACGAGATGTCGCGCACGCCCTCCATCCCGATGAACTCGGTCTCCCGCCCGTTCTCCCACAACCGCACGGCTTCGATGGCGGCGCCGATGGCGCCCGACTCGCCGCAGTGGCGGTGGACGGTCACCCGCGGGGTCGCATCCTTGCCGGCGAAACGCGACTCGATGAAATCGACCTGCGCCTTGACCGCCGCGAGGTTGTGCTGGGTGCCACCCTGCAGCACGAAGTTCGTCCCGAGGGAGGCGAGGTTCGGGATCTGCGAGACATACAGCCAGATGTTCTTGGGCAGCACCGCCGCGAGACCCGCCATGATCTCCTGCGGCTGCCAGCCCTGGCGTTGGAAGTCGACGATGTCGGACTGCATGAACACCGCGCATCCGTAACCGAACGTGGGCATGGTCTCGGCGGAGAACGCGATGTCGGCGTACTCGCGCACCGAGTAGCCGAAGCCCTCGGCGGTGGACTGCAGGAAGTACCCGTTGCCGGCCGAGCACTGGGTGTTGAGCTTGAAGTCCTTGACCTGGCGGTTCTTCAGGATGATCAGCTTGATGTCCTGACCGCCCACGTCACAGATGACATCGGTGTCGGGATAGAAGGCGAGGGCCGACTCGGTGTGGGCCACCGTCTCGACCAGTGCGACATCGGCGCAGAGGGTGTCCTTGAGGATGTCCTTCGCGTAGCCGGTCGTGCCGACACCCATGACCTTGAGGGTCGCGCCCTGGTCGAGGACCTTCTGCTCGAGCGCCGACAGCACCTCCTGGGTGTCGACGATCGGGTTCCCCTTGGAGAGCTGGTAGGTCTTCACGAGCACGTTGCGCTCGGCGTCGAGGAGCACCGCCTTGGTGGAGGTGGAGCCGCCGTCGAGGCCGACGAAGGCCTCCACGACCTGCCCGGGCGCGAACACCGCCTCGTCGAAGACCGGAACGCGGTACCGCTCGCGGAAGGCCGCGAGTTCCTCCGGGCTCGCCGACAGGCCGGTGCCGCCCGCGGCCTGTTTCTCCTCGAGGCGCCCGACATCGATGTAGCGGCGCAGGTTCTCGGTGCCGCGGTAGACGCCGACCTTGTCCTCCTCCGCCCGCCCGAACTCCACGGCGCCGAGGGCGGCGAAGTACTGGGCGCTGTCCGGCACGCGGATGAGGTCTTTCGGGTCGACCCCGTCGGGCAGGGGCGTCTTGCGTTCCTTCCACACCTGGGGGATCGCGTGCTTCCAGGCCTCGACCATGCCGCGGATATAGGTGTTGGGCCCTCCCAGCAGCAGCACGTGGGGGCGCAGCGTGTTACCGCGGGTGAGCACCGCCAGGTTCTGGCCGATGATCGCGTCGAACAGCGAGGCCATCAGCTGGTCGGGGGGAACCCCCATCTTCTGCAGCGAGTTGATGTCGGTCTCGGCGAAGACACCGCACTTCCCGGCGACAGGATGGAGCTTGATCCCGTCGTAGCCCATGTCGCAGAGCTGGTCGGCCGGGATCCGCAGCTTCGCGTTGATCTTGTCGATGACCGCCCCGGTGCCGCCGGCGCACTTGTCGTTCATCGACGGGACCTTGGTCTTCTTCCCGGTCTCGGGGTCCTCCTTGAAGATGATGATCTTCGCGTCCTGGCCACCGAGTTCGACGACCGATCCCGCCTCGGGGTAGAGCTTCTCCACCGCGAGGGAGACGGCGTTGACCTCTTGGACGAACTTGGCGCCGATCCGGGGCCCGATCCCGCTGCCGCCGGACCCCGTGATGAAGATGCGGAAGCGGTCGCGCGGGATCGGGAAGTCCGTCTCGATGCGCGTGAGGAACTCGAGCACCTTCTCGGGCTGCTTGGTGTCGTGGCGCTGGTAGTCCTGCCAGAGCACCTCGTCGGCGACGGGATCGACGACGACGGCCTTGACGGTGGTCGACCCGACGTCGAGGCCGATGTAGAGCCGCTGGTGGTCCATGACCCCCATTCTCAGACCCCCGACCCGGCCGGAACGGCGGCCGTCGCGCGCGAGCGCGCCCGCATCATGCCGTCGACGTGCAGCACGAAGTTGGCGGCCGTCCCGACCGTCCCCTCGTGGTGGGGGATCCTGTGCAGGGGATCCTGCAGCTCGGGGTGCTCGTCGGCGTAGGCCCGGACCTCGGCCAGGGTGCGGCCGGTCCGCTCGAGCACCCGCTCGATCTCCTCGCGTGCCTTCACCTTGGCCTCGCCGAGCGCCATCTGGACGCGGCTGTGGGCGTTGATCTCGCCCTCGCCGGAGGTCTCGACGGGCAGGTAGATCATCTCCTTGTACTCGTTGACCACCGCCGACTGGACACCGTCGGACTGGGTGGACGGCATGCATCCGAACGGCTTCAGGGACAGCACCATGTGGCACATGTCCCGGTTCGAGTAGTAGATGTTCTTGGCCACCTCCAGGTGGCCCTCACCCCCGCCGGCGCGCGAGTTGTACATCGGGTGGGCGATGCGCTGCAGTTCGTACTGGTCGGTGAGCTCGTGCGGCACGCCGCCGAGCGCGTCGCGCAGGCGGTTCCACTCGCGGGTGAAGACGGCCTCGGCGAGGCTGAGCTTCGCGTTCTTCCTGCGGGCGCGCATCTGGGCGGCCACCCGCTTGTCGACCCGCCATCCCCCGGGGATGGCCGCGTCCTCATCCAGGCCGGTGCGGTCCATGGTGGACTGCTTGGCCTGATGGATCATGTACATGATCCAGGTGCCCACGGGTTCCACCAGCACCTGTGCGCCCTCGCGCTCGAGGAACGGGAACATGTTGTAGTTGCCGTCGCCCTCGGTGGTCTGCGCCCAGAACTCGCCGGTGATCTTCACGATCGGCTTCACGCGGGTGCGGTCGACGCGGACGGTGCGGAGCGTGTCGGCGACCTCCTGGAGCGCGTCGACGTACTCGCGGCCAAGGAGCTGGTCGGCGAACTTGCCCGCCGTCTCGGCGACGCCGCCGACGGCGGGCAGCGCGGTGAGGAACGCCCCCATCCGCCCTTCGAGCAGGTGGTTGCGGTGCGTGCGGAAGACCTCATGGAGCCGCTCCATGGCGATGCCCATCGCGGTGTCCGTGGAGCCGGGCTCGGTCTCGAACGGGCGCATCTGGTAGCCGACATCGTTGAGCACGTCGCCCATGTTGAGCGCGTTGATGAAGGCGAGGAAGAAGTCGGCGTTCAACTCCAGTCCGTCGGCCTCGCCCGCCTGGTTGAGGCCGCCCGACTGCTGGAAGAGCAGCACCCGGAAGCCGTCGAATCCCGAGTTGCGCAGGGCGAGGCGATATTCGGCCTCGTACATCCCGAAGCGGCAGGGGCCGCATGCCCCGGCGGTGACGAAGACGTACCTGTCGATGATCTCCTCTCTCGACAGCCCCTGCTTCTCGAGGCCCTGCAGGAACCGGACGAGGTTGCCCACCGTGAAGTAGGTCGGGTTGCACTGGCCGTTGTTCCCGTACTCCTTCCCGGTCTGGAAGGCGGCCACATCGGGCACCGGGAGCGCCTCGGGCTTGTATCCGAGGCCGAGGAGCGCGCCGTGGATCAGGCGCTCGTGCTTCCACGTGAGCCCGCCGTACAGCACCGTCGTGTGCGGACGCTGGGACGCCGTGAAGGGGTGCTCGGCGGGGCGCTCGTGGCGCCCGGCCGGGAGATCCTCGATGCCCAGCTCTCGGGCCAGGCGCGCGCGCTCACGCTCGAGCCGCTCCTGGATCACGTTGTCGGTGGAGGTGGTCACGGATCCTCCGCTCACTCGCGGTCGACGCGGCCCCGGGCCGCCCGGTGGGGCAGTACCTACCCGAAGACCCTCACGGCCGGCTCGGCCATGACTCACGGTTCACTCACGGGCGGTGCTGCTACCCTCGGCCCACCCGAGCGACCGACGGGATGATCACGAGCCACCAGCCGCCTTGACCGCCATCGGACAACCGCCCCCCTCGGGCACCCCGGCCTCGCCCGCTTCCCGGCGTGTGCCCGCGCCGGCGACCCCGCACCTGCGCCGGGTCGATGCGGTCGCGGTGGCCCGCCGGGGGCTGGAGGCAGGGATGCTGCGCGTGGTGGCGCCCGCCGGATACGGGAAGACCGGCCTCATCGCCGACACGATCCGGGCCGAACGCGCGGTGGCGTGGGTGTCGGCGGCGGCCGGCCCGCCGCGATCGGCGCCGATCGCGGCGCTCGCGCGGGCGCTGGGCGTGCCCGTCGCGGCGGCCGGCGGGGGCCGTGCGGGGGCCGATGCCCGCGCCGACGCGCTCTGCCGCGCGATGGAGCGCCGCGGTGCGGAGGGGGCGATCCTGGTCGTCGACGATGCCCACCGCCTGACGTCCGCCGGACTGACCGAGGTGACCGCGCTCGCGGCGCGATCGGCCGGCACCGCCCGGCTGGTGGTCGCCGGACGCCACGACCTTCCGGAGTCGCTGTCGGCGGCGCGACCGGACGCCGTGTGCGTCGGCCCGGAGGTTCTCGCCCTGTCGGCGGACGAGTGCGCCGCCCTCATGGGCATGCTCGGCCGTGAACCGACGATCGAGGAGGCGACCCAGCGCGCCCACGAGACGGAGGGGTGGGTCGCGGGCGTCGTCCTCGGCGAGCGCCCGGGAGCCGACCCGCTCGCCTACCTCCTGCGCGAGGCGGTCGACCCGTTGCCGCCCGACGCGGCCGCGGCGCTGACCGAACTCGCGGTGGTCGACCGGTTCACGCCGGCGCTCGCCGCCACGCTCACCGGGCGCGAGGACGCGGCGGATCTCATCGGTCTGGCCCGCGCTCGAGGGGGCTTCCTGGTGCCCAGCGCGCGGGAGGGACCGCCCTGGCTGCGTCACCACCGGCAGATGCGGGCCGCGCTCGCACGGCGGGTCGCGGACGCCCCGCCCGCCCAGGTCGCCGCGCTGCACCGGCGGGCGGCGGGCGCCTGGGAGTCACTCGGCCGGCCCGAGGCCGCGGCACGCCATCACCTGGCGAGCGGGGACCTGGAAGGAGCGATCGAGGCCCTGGAGCCACTGGCGCGCGCGGAGCCGCGGCGCGCTCCTGTCCGCGACCTGCTGCGGACGGTGCCGCCGCGTGCGTGGTCGGACGCGCCCGGCCGGGTGCTGGCGATGGCCTCCTACCTGTTCTACCGGGCGGACTACCTGCGTGCCTTCGAGGCGATGGAACGTGGCGCATTCGAACTCGCCGACGCCGGCGACCTGCGGCGCGCCTCGGTGGTCCTGGTGCGGCTCCTGCGTGCCGCGCCGCTGGCGGGTGGCCTCTACGAGCGCACCGTCGAGGCCGCACGCGAACTGCTGCCGCGGGTCGGGTCGGACCCCGGGCCGACGGCGGCCGCCCTCACGATGCTGGGCCTGATCCTCGGCGAGGCGGGGGACCACACGGGTGCCGAGGCAGAACTGCTCAGGGCGGAGGAGATCCTGGGCGACGACCCCCTGATCGGGGCCCGAACGTCCGCGACGCGGGCGTTCGCGGTGGACTTCCCCCAGGGCCGCGTCAACCGGGCGCTGGCGCTGCTGGACGACGCGTTGCCCGCCCTGGAGGCCCACGCCGAACGCGACGACCTCAACTATCTGCTGTACGCGCTCGCGTTCCGGGCCATCATCCTGGCCGACCTCGGCGCATATGAGGAGGCCCTGTCCGCCGTGGCCCGGTTCGAGCGCGCCGCCGAGGCCGAGGGCCTCGCCCGCCTCGGCCGCCCCGTCGCGCGGATCCTGCGCCTGTCGCCGCTCGCGGGGCTGCGGCGCTGGGACGAGCTCGGTGCCGATGTCGCGCGGGGCGCCCCGGCCGGCCGCCGGTTCGGGGGCGCGCTGCGCTCGTACCGGCTCGCCGTCGCCCGCGCGCAGCTGGCGGCCGCGCAGGGCGACCACGCGCGCCTGGTGGCCGCGGTGGATGATGCGACCCGGCTTCTCGCCGACCACGGGCTCCCGCATGATGCGGCGATGGCTTTCGCGGACCTCGCCGCTGCGGCACTGGACGCGGACGACCGGGGCCGCGCCCGCGATCTCGCCGCCCGCGCCGGGGAGGAGGCGGAGCGGGTCGGGGCGCCACGCGCGGCCGTCCGCGCCGCGATCGCGATGGCGCGCGCCGAAGGACCGGGCGAGGCCGGTGATCGGGCGCTGGATCAGGCCCTGAGGCGTTCGGCCGACGGGAGCATGGACGGGCTGTGGGCCTCGCGTGAGCGGGAGGCGGCGGCGGAGTTGCTCCCGCGCGCCCTCGTGGACGGCCTGGGCCCGGCTGGGACGGCCGCTCGCCGCGCCCACATCGCGGGCGGCGAGGTCGAGGCAGCGTGCCTGGCCACCGGGCGCATGATCGGCGCGACGACCGCGGGGGCCGGCGTGGGCGACGACTCGCGCGCCGGGGCGGACGGGCGTATCCACATGGTCACGCTCGGTCACTTCGCGGTGCAGCGCGACGGCCTCACCATCGACGAGGGCGAGTTCGGCAGGCGCAAGGCCCGCTCGGTGCTGGCGATCCTCCTGTGCATGCGGCGCGCGGTGCATCGGGAGGAACTGGTCGAACTGCTGTGGCCGGAGTTGCCACCGCGGCGGGGGCTGGCCGCTCTTCACTCGACGGTGCACGTGCTCAGGAGAACGCTCGATCCTCGGCCATCGGCGGACGGGACATCGGTCGTCCACTCGGACGGCATCGGCTACCGGGTGGTGCTCGGCCCCGCGGTCACCTGGGATGCCGACCTGTTCATGGCGGCCGCCCGCCGGGCGCACGCGGCCGGGCCCGAGGAGAGGACCGACGCCCTTCTTCGAGCCGAGTCCCTCTACGCGGGTTCGTTGCTGCCGGAATGGCCGTTCGCTGCATGGACGCGGGCTTTGCGCGCGGAGATCGAGGAGACGCACCGGGTCGTGATCGAGGCGCTCGCACGGGAGTTCGGCCGTGTGGGGCGCCATGGTGAGGCCATCGGGCGCTACCGCCTGCTGTTGGCTCTCGAGCCCGAGCGGGAGGGCTGGCACCGGGGGTTGATGGAGCAGTACGCCGCCGCCGGGGAGCGGGCGCTGGCGCTTCGGCAGTACCAGGCATGCCGGGCGGTGCTGCTCGACGGGCTCGGCGTCGAGCCGAGCAGGGCGACGCGCGAGCTTCACACCCGCATCCTGCGCGAGGGGTGAGGGCCCGCGGCGCGGCGGGGCGCGGCGGCCCGGGCGCGCGGCACCCGGTCAGCCGATGATCGGGCGTTCCTCGGGGTGCGTGAAGAGCCGCTCTCGTTCACGCAGGACGAGCGCGACGAACAGCGTCAGGGGGCCGATGCGGCCGAGGAGCATCAGGGGCACCAGCATCGCCTGTCCGGCCTCGTTGAG
>JBKHVQ010000058.1:0-7896 GCA_046569985.1 Thermoleophilia bacterium
GCCTCGACGTCGTGGTCGGGCACCTGGGTGACAACGTTCCCGAGGTCGTCCACGCGCACCGGCAGGTAGTCGGTGATGTCGCTGGGAGCGATCACGACGCCCGCGGCGTGAACGCCCTCGTTGCGCACCTGGCCCTCGAGCGGGCGGGCGGTGTCGATGATCTGACGGGCGACGGGGTCGTTCTCGTAGGCCTGGGCCAGCTCGCTGCCGGCCTTCATGGCGTCTTCGAGCTTGATCCCGATGGGGCGCTCCGGGACGAGCTTGGCGATGCGGTCGACCTGGCCGTAGCTGTGGCCGAGCACCCGCCCCGAGTCGCGCACCACCGCGCGGGCCAGCAGCTTGCCGAAGGTGCCGATGCGGGCGACCGACGCGGACCCGTACTTCTCGGTGACATAGGCCACCACGCGGTCGCGGCCCGCGACGGCGAAGTCGGTGTCGATGTCGGGCATGCTCTTGCGGCCCGGGTTGAGGAAGCGCTCGAACAGCAGTCCATGCTCGAGCGGGTCGAGGTCGGTGATGCGCAGGGCGTAGGCCACCAGGGAGCCGGCGGCCGATCCGCGACCGGGCCCCACCCCCACCCCGTTCTCGCGCGCCCAGCGCATGTAGTCCCATACGATCAGGAAATAGCTGGCGAAGCCCATCTCGCCGATGACGCCCAGCTCGAAGCGCAGGCGCTCCTCGCACTCGGGGGGCCCGCCGCCGGGATAGCGCCGGGCGATGCCCTCGCGCACCAGCCGCTCGAGGTACTCGAGGTCGCTGACCCCGTCGGGCAGCGGGAACCGCGGCAGTTTGATGTCGCCGAGGGGCAGGTCGAGGGCCGCGCAGCGCTCGGCGATCTCCACCGACACGGGGAGCGCGTCGAGGAAGCCGGGCAGCGCCTGCGCCATCTCGGCCGCGGTCTTGAGGTAGAACTCCTTCGTCTCGAAGCGGAAGCGCTTCGGGTTGCTCAGCACGTCGCGCGTCTGGATGGCGAGCAGCGCCTCGTGGGCGTCGGCGTCCTCGCGGCACGGATAGTGCGCGTCGCAGGTCGCGACCATCGGGATGGCGGCGTCGAGCGCCAGGCGGCGCAGGTTCTCGTTGAGGCCGGTCTGGATGTCGAGGCCGGCGTGCTGGATCTCGACGTAGATGTCGTCGCGGCCGAAGATCTGGGCGAGCGTGTCGAGTTCCTCACGCGCCCCCGCCATGTCGTCGAGCGTCAGGCGCTGGGAGACCACCCCCGACAGGCAGCCCGACAGGGCGATGATGCCATCGGCGTGACGCGACATCAGCTCGTGCGAGATGCGCGGCTTGCGGTGATAGCCCTCGAGGAATCCCGCGGAGCAGAGCTTGATGAGGTTGTAGTAGCCCTCGGTGCTGGAGGCGAGCAGCGTGAGGTGGTTGCGCCGCTCCTTACCCGGGCGTCCGCGGTGGTCGGGCACCACGTAGGCCTCGAGCCCGACGATCGGGATGATCCCGCGCTTCTTCGCCGAGCGGTACAGCTCGACCGCGCCGCTCATGACCCCGTGGTCGGTGAGGGCGACCGCCGGATGCCCCATCTCCTCCACGCGGTCCAGCAGGCGCGGGATGCGGCACGCGCCGTCCAGCACGGAGTAGTCCGAATGGACATGCAGGTGAGCGAAGGGCAGGTCCGTGGGGGTGCGTGCCATGCCTGCTCAGGCTACCAGCGCGTCCCGCTATCCCTCGGCCGGTCGCGGCTCGGCGAGGATGATCCCCCACTGGTTGCCGAGGGCGATCCGGCGCCCGTCGGCCGACCAGGCCACGGCGCGCGCGCCGCGGATCCAGCGCACGATGGCGCGATCGGAGGAACGCAGGATGGCGACGACGTCGGCGCGCGGCTCGCGGGTGTAGACGCCGAGGTACTCGCCGCCCGGCGACTCGACGGCGCCGGGCAGCTCCGGCGCGTCGAGGGCCCCCGGGTGGATCGCCGGCGGCAGGTCGGCGGCGGGATCGTCGCCGGGGCGCTCCTCGGTGGCCGGCGTCAGCTCCGGCACCGGCCAGGTGCGCAGCACGTAGGGGCTGATCCCGTGCAGTACGTCGCCGTCGAAACGCAGGGTGAGCGCGGGCTCGCGTGCGCCGCCGACCACCCTCACCGGACCGACCCCCGCGAGGGGACTCCCCGCATCGAGGCCGGCGAGCGGCAGCCCGGCCTCCGGCGCGGGCGAGATCATCAGGCCCAGCGGCGGCAGCGCCCGGCGGCGGCCGGGGCCGCCCTGGTAAGCGAAGGTGCTGCTGATCACGCTCCAGGGGCCCGGGTCGTCAGTGAGGATCTGCGGCGGGCCGGGGGGTCGGGAACTCATGCGGCTACTCCGTGGGTTCCGGGATTGTGATCAGCCAGGCGCAGCCCCAGTCGCCGGCGATGAACAATCCGTCCTGGCCGGGGGTCGCGGCGATGACGCGGGCGCCGGCGACGCTGCGCACCAGCGCCCCGTCGGTCGCGCGGGCGATGCAGGGCGCGGGCGCGTCACCCGCCGGCACGCCGATCTCGACGCGCTCGCCGTCGGGGCTCACGGCGATGGCGCCGGCGTCCTCGCAGGGGGCGCTCCAGCGGGCCACCGGCCCGCCGGCGCCGCTGCGCCACAGCGTCACGGTGCCGTCGTCGTGGAGCGCCGCGACGACGGGCGCGGCGGCGGCTCCGGCGAGCGCGATGACGGGGGATCCGGCGGAGGCGGCGGTGCCCACCGGGCCGACCGCGGCGCCCGCGGCCACCCAGAGCGCGCCGTCACCCGAGTAGGCGAGCGCGTCGGCGGTCCCCGGGTGGTGGACCGGCTGCTCCTCGGTGCCGGGTTGAACCTCGTAGACGCCGCCGTCGGCGACGACGGCGAGCAGGCGCCCGTCGGCGCGCAGCGCCGCGGGGCCGTCCCCCAGGCCGGCCGCCACGTCGCCGAGGCTCGGCAGCACCACGGCCCGCCAGCCGTCGTCGCCGTGCAGCAGGCCGGCGTTCACCGACGCCGCACCCGCGACGGCGTCGACGCCGGGGGGACGGCGGTCGTGGATCACGCGCAGGCGCGGAACGGCGAGACTGTAGGCGACCCCTCCGAGCGCGCCGAGCCCGAGCACCTGGGTGCCCGCCGCCACCAGCGCGCCGGCGCGCAACGCCACCGGCGCGGCCGACTCCAGGATCAAATCCTCGCCCGGAGCGGTCGCGACGCCCGCGGGCGGGGTCGCCGCCGCCAGCTTCAGGCCGCGCGGGCCGCGCTCGACGCGGGCGAGGGCGGGCGCCGCCGCCGGGTCGACGGCCAGCATCGGCGGGGCGCCGCCGCGCCTCACCCCTGCTCCCTGGCCTGGGCGATGCGGTACGCCATCCGGCTCTGCAGGGAGAAGAGCTCGATGAAGCCCGGCGCCGCGCCCTGGGCGAACGTGGCGTCGGCGTTGAAGGTCGCCAGGCTCTTGTCGTAGATCGCGTTGGGGGAGCTGCGGGTCACCGCCGCCGCCGTGCCCTTGTAGAGGCGCATGGTGATCTCACCCTCGACGCGGGCGTTGACGGCGCCCATGAAGGCGTTGATGTCGCCCATCAGCGGCTCGTACCACAAGCCCTCGTAGGCGAGTTGGGCCCACAGCGAGTCGAGGTTCGGCTTCAGGGCGTTCTCGCGGCCGGTGCAGACCAGCTTCTCGAGCTCGCGGTGCGCGGTCAGGATCACCTCGGCGGCGGGCACCTCGTAGAGGTCGCGCACCTTCAGGCCCACGACGCGGTCCTCGATGTGATCGACGATGCCGACCCCGTTGCGGCAGGCGATCTCGGCGACCTTCTGGATCAGCTCCACGAGACCCATCTCGACGCCGTCGAGGCTCACCGGGAGCCCGTCGCGGAACCCGATGAGGATGTCCTCCTCGCGGTCCGGCGCCTTGGTGGGGTGGGTCACCAGCTGGAAGACGTCGTCCGGCGGGGGCAGCTCGATGTCCTCGATGGTGCCGCCCTCGCTGGAGCGCCCCCAGAGGTTGTCGTCGATGGAGTAGGGCCGGGCGACGGTGCTGCTCACCGGGATGCCGTGCTTCTCGGCGTAGGCGATCTCCTCGTCGCGGCCCATCGCCCATTCGCGCACCGGCGCGATGACCTTGAGGTCGGGCGCCAGCGTCGCGATGGTCGCCTCGATGCGCACCTGGTCGTTGCCCTTGCCGGTGCAGCCGTGGGCGATCGTGTCGGCGTCGTGCTCACGCGCGGCGTCGCAGGCGAGCTTCGCCAGCAGCGGGCGCCCCAGGGTGGTGAACAGCGGGTAGCCGCCCTGGTAGCGCGCGTTGGCGCGGATCGCGGGCGCGACGTAGTCGTTGGCGAACTCCTCCTTCGCGTCGACCACCAGGGAGGCGATCGCACCGAGGTCGAGCGCCTTCTGGCGCACGGCGTCGAAGTCGTCGGCCGGCTGGCCGAGGTCGACGCAGAGCGCCACGACCTCCGCGTCGTACTCGTCCTGGATCCACTTGAGCATCACCGAGGTGTCGAGACCCCCCGAGTAGAGGAGCACCACCCGGTGCACCTCGTGGGGCTCGGCGAGATACCCCGCGACGGGCGGGGTCGGGCGATGCTCGGGCACGTGTCAGCCTCCGGTCGGGTGAACGCGCCCAGTTTACCGGCGGCGCGCGCCCTCCCCCGACCCGGCGCGCCGGGCGCGTGAAAAGGTACCGTGATGTCCGGGCCATGCCGATATGGTCCGCATGAACCGCCCCGCGACCATGAGCCTCCCGGTGCCATGAACTCCTGCGGCGTCGCCACCGCCCTCAGAATCCCGGCCGATCACGCGGCCGTCCCGTTCGTGCGCTTCACGATCGTGGCGCTCCTGATGCGCGAGGGGTGGCGGGGCGAGCCGACCAGCAGGGTGCTTCTCGCCGCGAGCGAGGCGATCAGCAACGCGATCGACCACGGATCGCCCCCGGGTGGCGTGGTGAGCGTGCGGCTGCAGGCCGACCCGGCGCGCGCAGAGTTGATCGTGCGCGATCAGGGACGCGACGACGCGTGGCGGCCGGCGTTCCTGCCCGTGCGCCGACCACCGGCCACCAGCCCCCACGGCCGCGGGTTGGTCATCATGCACCGGCTCGCCGAGCACCTGGAGCTGCGCCCGGCGGGCGCCGGCACCGAGGTGGTCGCCGCGTTCCGCGCCGCCGTCTCCGCCGCGCGGTGCGCCGCCTGACCCGCCGCGCGCCCCTGCCGGGGGCGCGGGGCACTCACTCGTGGGTGATCGCCCTCAGCACGTCCAGGCGCGCCGCGCGCCGCGCCGGCCAGATCGCCGCGAGCACGCCGGCGAGGCCCGCCAGGACGAAGAAGATGACGATGCGTCCCCACGGTATCGCGAGGGCGGTGACCTCCTCGACGGCGCTCACGGTCACGATGCCGAACACGACCCCGACCACGGCGCCGAGCAGGCCGCCGAGCAGTGCCACGATCACCGCCTCGTACCGGATCATCCGCCGGGCCTGGCGGGCGCTGAGGCCGACGGCTCGCAGCAGCCCGATCTCGCGCGTGCGCTCGAACACCGACAGCGCCAGCGTGTTGACGATGCCGAAGATCGCGATGATGACCGCCAGCGCCAGCAGCGCGTAGACGAGCCCCAGGAAGCTGTTGACCTGCTCCTCGATGTACTCCTTGTACTCCTGCTGATTCCGGACGGTCAGCGCCGGATAGGGGGCATCGAGGGCACCGACGACCTGGTCCTGCAGTTCGACCTGGTCGACGCCCGGGACACCGTTGACGAAGACGAGGAAATCGGACTGCGTGGGGAACCAGCGCTCGTAGTCGGACAGGTCGATGATCATCGGGCCGATCGTCAGCGACTCGTAGACACCCGCGACCCGCAGCGTCTGCGTGCCGCCGATCGGCACCTGCACGTCGAGGGTGTCACCCACCGCGAGATCACGGTCGGCGGCGAAGTCCTCCGACACGATCGCGCGCCCCGGCCCCAGGTCGGCCCACGACCCCGAGCTGAACACCGGGTCGTAGGTGGGCTCGGCGAGCGCGGGGTCCGTGGCCGAGATGGTCTGCGTGGATCCGTCGACCCGCACGGGGCCTCCGCGCACGGGCGCGACCGTCTCGACCAGCGGCAGGGCCGCGACCGTCTCGGCGGCGGCGGTCGGGAAGCCGAAGAAGCTGGTCTCGTCGTAGATCACGATGTCCGCGGTGAACTGCTGCTCGATCTCCTTGCCGAACGAGGCGCTCAGCGACACCGCGAAGACGGTCACGAATGTGACCAGGGCGAGGCCGATCATCAGCGCCGTCGAGGTCTGAGCGGTGCGCTGCGGATTACGCATCGCGTTGCCCTGGCCGAGCCGGCCGGGCACGCCCGCGAAACGCGCGAGCGGCGCCCCGAGGACGCGCGTGAGCGGCCCCGCGACCAGCGGCGCGAGCATCGACAGGCCCACGAACATCAGCAGCGCGCCGATGCCGAGCAGGGTGAAGATCCGCTGGACTCCCTCGGATTGGAGCGCGACGCCGATGACGACCGCGCCGGCCACGGTCACCACCCCTCCCAGGACAAGGCGCCGGGTGCGCGATCCGGTGGTCAGGGCGAAGTCCTCGCGCAGGGCCGCGACAGGCGAGAGACGCGCCGCGCGCACCGCCGGGACGAGCGCGGCGATCACCGTCACCCCGACGCCGACGAGCAGGCCGACCGCGACGGTGCGCGCCTGCAGCTGCAGCGTCGTCGTGGGGAGGCTCGCCCCGAAGCTGTCGAACAGCGCCTGCACCCCGATGGCGACCACGAAACCGAGGCCGAGACCGACGATCGAGGCGATCAGCCCGGTGACGGCGGCCTCGCCGACCACCATGCGGGTGACCTGCCCGCCTGAAGCGCCGACGGCGCGGAGCAGGGCGAGCTGGCGGGCGCGCTGGGCGACGGTGATGCTGAAGGTGTTGAAGATGATGAACGCGGCGACGAAGACCGAGATGAAGCCGAAGACCAGCAGGAAGGTGGTGAGGAAGCTCAGCTGGTCCTTGATGTCCTGCGACTGCTGGTCCTGGACGTCCACGGCCGTCGCGACATCGAGGTCGGCGGGCAGCGCCGCGGCCACGCGGTCGCGCACCTGCTCCTGCGAGAGGCCGTCTGCCGCGGCGATCACGATCTCGTCGAGGAGGCCCTCCTTCTGGAAGGCGCGCTGGGCCTCGGCCTGCTCGAGGAAGACGGTGGTCGATCCGGCGAAGCTGTCGCTGCCGTCGCCGAGGGTCGCGATGCCGACGACCCGGTAGTCCTTGGTGCCGGCGGGGACGACGATGCCGATGTTCTGGCCGACGGAGTAGTCGCCCCGCTCGGCGGTCTGGCGCTCGATCAGCACCTCGTCCGGTCCCCGCGGCGGGCGCCCCTCGACGAGGCGCATCGGGTTCAGGCCGGTGCCCTCGTCATCGGTCCACGAGAAGGCGAGCGCCGGCCCGCCGCCGGTGGAGAGCACGGAGCCGTCGGCCTTGATGAGCGGCGCGTTGCCGAAGACATCTCCGAACGCGGCCTCGACCCCGTCGACCTCACGGACCGTGTCGAGCAGGCCCTGGTCGAACGGCGGGCGCGCCTCGTTGCCGATCTCCGCCGAGCCGCGCACGACGACGTCGGTCTCCGCGTAGATGCCCGCGAACAGGTTGTCGAAGGCCCTGTTGAGCGTGTCGCCGAACACGAACGTGCCCGACACGAACGCGACGCCGATGACGATCGCCAGGCCGGTCAGGGCGAGCCGCAGCCGCTGGGCGAGGATTCCCTTGAGGGTGACCCTCCACATGTCAGGCGCGCGCGGCGACCAGCGACTTGATGCGGTCCAGCACCCCGTCGGGGGTCGGATCGAGCATCTCGTCGACGATCCGCCCGTCGGCGAGGAAGACCACCCGGTTGGCGTAGCTCGCGGCCACCGGGTCGTGGGTGACCATCACGATGGTCTGGCCGAACTCGTCGACGGCCCGCCGCATGAAGCTCAGCAGTTCGGTGCTGCTGT
>JBKHVQ010000059.1:0-5113 GCA_046569985.1 Thermoleophilia bacterium
CGGGCCGCGTCAGGCATACCGAGATGCTGTTCACCGATCGTCGTGGCCAGCAGATCGAGCGACGACGCCAGCTCCGCCGCCCCCGCCTGCGCCTCGGCCTCGTATCCGTGCGCCTCCGCCGCATCGACGACGAACGGTATGGCGGTGGCCAGCGACAGCGTGCCGGCCGGAGCGGCGAAGTAGAAAGTCGACGGATACTGGGTGAGGTCGACCCGGACGTCGTCCACCGCCTGCGACAGACGCTCCATCTGCCGGTCCGCCGCGGCGGGGTGGATGCTCGTCGTCGATGTGCCGCTCTCGTGGTGCGACGCCCGGAGCGCGTGCGCGAGTGCCGCCGCGGCGCGCTGGCGCTGGAGCGCAGGGTAGATCGAAAGCACCCACGTCACGACCAGCGTGAACAGCGCGAAGCCGAGCGTCGCCTGGAGGGGCGCCAGGATCCGCAGGGCCGCCGCCTCGGGGGCGATGTCGCCGTAGCCGAGGGTGGCCTGGGTCACCCACGAGTGGTAGAGGGCTACGAGGAAGCCCGACTGCTCGGCGGGCGTGAGCGCCGACGCGAAGATGAACCCACCCGGGAGCGCCGGCAGGTAGATCAGGGCCCAGCCCACGACAGTGCCGCCCACCCAGAGCGCGATCACGCACACCAGCGACACTGGGCCGGCAAGCGCCCGGGCCCCGGGGCCGATCGATCCGCTGAGGCGCCAGATCGTCTTGAACACGACCATCGTCAGACCGCCATGACCGCTCGGATGGAAGAGGGAGTGGAACACCTCGCGCAGCACCACCAGAACCAGGGAGATCCCGGCGACGATGAGGACCACGGACGTCATGGGACGTCACTTACCCCGCGCCGCAGCCGCTACCCACATGGGCGCGTGCCAGGCGGGCCTCGGGCGAGCGAAGCGACGTTCGGGTGGGACTCCTCGCGCTCCGCGACGCGATCTTCCGGACCGACACGTTCCGCGACGACGGGTGCCGACGCCGACACGCGGCGGCCCGCGACCTCCGAGGCGGGGCCGACGCCGTGCAGCGACGGGTCGGGACCCACGAGACCGCGCTTCCGGCCGCCGCTCCAGGTGGGCTGAGCCCGAGATCGAGAACCCCAGCCGCCACCCGCTGGCGCGCCCTACTCCTTCAGCCGCCATCCCCGCGCCAGGAGCCAGACGAGCAGCGCGCAGAGGGCCGCGGCGGCCACCGTGGCGATCGCGAGCGCCGCACCCACCGAGCTCTCGTGGACGCCGACGTATCCGAAGCGGGTCGCGTCGACCAGGTAGTAGATCGGGTCGAGCCGCGTCAGGCTGCGCCACGGCTCGTCGAGGCGCGACACCGCGTAGAACACCCCGCCGACGAGGGCGAGCGGGGCGATCACCACGCTGGCGATGAAGGCCTGCTGGTCGAAGCTGTCGGCCCAGACGCCGGTGATCACGCCGAGCGCGCCGAAGATGACGCCGGTCAGCAGGAGCGCGGCGATGACGACCGCGGGCCGCTCGACGGCGTCGCCGAAGGGCGAGGCGACCAGCCAGACGAGGGCCGCCGACAGCCACCCCCGCAGGAGGCCGCCGCTCATGTAGCCAGCGGCGAGCTGCCAGGCCAGCAGCGGGCTGGTCAGCACGTCGTCGATGTAGCCCTCGTTCTTCGCCTGAAAGACGCTGGTCGAGTTGTTGGCGAAGGCCTGTCCTGCGACGGTCATCACCAGGAGGCCGGGGAGGATGAAGGTCAGGTAGTCGGTGCCGGCCACGCTCCCGAGCTCGCTGCCGAGGGCGCCGCCGAAGACCGCCAGGAAGATCGCGCCGGTGAGCACCGGCGGCAGGATGGTCTGCGACCAGAGCGTCATCACGCGCCGCATCTCGCGGCTCGCCAGCGCCCACAGGCCCCGTCGCCGCGCCAGGCGGAGGCGCTCGTCGGTCGGCGTGGACCGCATCAGGTCATCGCCGCGACGTAGGCGTCCTCGAGGTCCGACCCGCCGAAGCGCTCGATGAGGTCGGCGACGCTGCCGTCGGCGAGGATCCTCCCGGCGCGGATGAAGGCGACGCGATCGCAGAGCGCCTCCGCCTCCTCGAGGTAGTGCGTCGTGAGGAGGATGGTCGCGTCCTCGTGCTCGTGCAGCCGGCGGAGGTAGGCCCAGAGCTCTCGCCGCAGCTCGAGGTCCACGCCGGCCGTCGGCTCGTCGAGGATCAGCAGGCGCGGGCGGCGCATCAGCGCCCGGGCGATGAGCAGGCGCCTGCGCATCCCCCCGGACAGCCGGTTCGGCCGGGAACGAGCCTTCGTCGTCAGGTCGAACACCGCCAGCAGCTCGTCGGCCCGCTCGGCCGCGGCGGCGCTCGCCATCCCGAAGTAGCGCCCGTGGTAGATCAGGACGTCCCGCACGCGGAGGAAGCGGTCGAGGTGCACGTCCTGGGGGGCGACGCCCAGCTCCAGGCGCGCCGCCGACGCGTCGGTGATCGCATCGAGGCCGAACACGAAGACGTTGCCGGCCGGACCCCGGACCAGGCCCGACACCATCCCGATGAGGGTGCTCTTGCCGGACCCGTTGGGCCCGAGCAGGCCGAACACCGAGCCCGCCGGGATGTCGAGCGACACGCCGCGCAGCGCCTCGGTGCCGTCGGCGTAGACCTTCCGGGCATCGACGACCCGCAGCGCCGAGCCCACCCCTCGCCTCCGCATGGTCACCGGCCGGCCGGACGCGTCATGCGCCCACACTGCCACCGACGGCCCGGCGATGCCCCGCCGTTCTGATCCCGCGAACGTCCGTCTCAAGCTCCCGCGATGAGCCCGGTTCATCACGACGATGCCGGCGAGGAAGCCCCGGACGACCCACCCGGAGCCGAGCCCACCCGGGGTGCGTCGCGCGATGTAGCGGCCGACCTCCACCACCACCTGGGCGGCGGCGCCGACGGCGATCGCGAAGAACAGCACGGCGAGGATCTCGTTCGTGGGCGCTCGTCAGCTGGTGGACCGGTGACGGGCGGACGCCGACGTCCGGACCGCCCCAACCGTGACGAACCCATGACGGCCGGGCCCGACCGCGTACTCGTCCGCAGCCGGCGTGCGCGGTTTCACCGCAGACCGCCGCACCGCGTCGGCGGAGGATCACCTCATCACGGAAAGGAGGGGAGATGAACCACTCCGGGAAGCTGATGTGGGCGTGTGTGGCGGTCGTCGCGCTGGCGCTAATGTTCGCCTTCGCCTTCACGACCCCGTACTACCTGCTGTTCGTCGTACCCTGCATCATCATGCTGGGAGCGATGGTCTGGATGATGGGCGGCATGGGCGGGGGCGGTACCCGTCGCAAGGGAGAGGGATAGTCCACGCCGCACGGGCCTGCCTTGCGCGCGCCCGCGCGGCGGGCGGCGACGGCGCGCCCGGCGCGGGCTGCGCCGGCGCTCCGCCATGCGGCCGTCGGCCGGGACGCGCGACGGATGTGTCGAACCGATGACGAGTCGCACCGACCGTCCTCGCGGTTGGCTCCGGTTCCGGCATCATCGCGCCGATGGCCATGAGCACTCGACGGGCCCTCGTCGCCGCGGCGCTCGGTCTCGCGCTGGCGCTCGCCGGATGCGCGGGCGGGGAGGGGCCGTCCGCGGATGCCTACGCGGACCTCGGTCCGGAGCACATGCACGGCCTGGGCGTGAATCCCGCCGACGACGCCCTCTACATCGCGACCCACACCGGCCTCTTCCGGATGCCTCGTGGCTCGGACGACAGCGAGCGTGTCGGTGACCGCCTCCAGGACACGATGGGGTTCGCCGTCGCCGGACCCGATCGGTTCCTCGGCTCCGGCCACCCGGATCTGCGGGACGATCTGCCGCCCCTGCTCGGCTTGATCGAGTCCTCCGACGCCGGTCGCTCCTGGACGCCGGTCTCCCTTCTCGGCGAGGCGGACTTCCATGCCCTGCGGGTCAGCGGCTCGCGCGTGGTCGGCTACGACGCCAGTGGCGCTCGCGTCATGGCGAGCGACGACGAGGGTCGGCAATGGAGGACGCTCGGCAATCCCGGCGAGCTCGTCGACCTCGCCCTGGACCCGGATGACCCGAGTCGGATCGTGGCCACGGGAGCGACCGGGGTGGTCACGACGGAGGACGACGGTGCCACCTGGACGCGGTTGCCGGGGGACGTCGACCTCCTGGCGTGGCCGGCCGCGGACGCCCTCTACGGCTTCAGCTTCGACGGCGAGGTCGCCGTCAGTGGTGATCGTGGTGCCTCGTGGGAGCGCGTCGGAGACCTCGGCGGTGAGCCCGCAGCGGCGACGGCGACGGGTCCCGACACCCTCATCGTGGCGCTCCACGACGGCCGTATCGTCAGTAGCGGGGACGGCGGGGCCTCGTGGGCCGAGGGCGCCTGGTAGAGCCGGCCGCGTTGAACGACCCCGGGCCTCGTCAGCCGACGCGCGGCCAGGCGCTGACGATGGGGTAGGGCCGGACCGGCCCGCCACCGCCGGGGTGGATCTCGAAGTGGACGTGAGGCGACGTGCCCTTGGCGTCGCCGGTGTCGCCGTTGTAGCCGAGCACCGTCCCCTTGGCCACGGCCGCACCCTCCCGGGCGGCGGCCGTGAAGCCGTCGAGGTGGGCGTAGAAGAACTCGGTGCCCGCCTGGTCGCGGAGCCAGAGGCGGTTGCCGCTGATCCCGCTGTAGCCGACGCGGAACAGGGTCCCGTCGGCGACGGCGACGACCGGTGTGCCGCGGGTCGCGAAGAGGTCGATGCCTTCGTGGTAGCGACCGCCCGGCCGTGACGCCAGCCAGTCGTCTCCGAAGGTGCTCGGCCCGGCGAGCGGATAGACGTGGGAGCCGCCCGGGAGGGGACCGGATGCGGCTCCGGCCGACGGAGACGCCGACCCGGGTGAGGCCGGGGGGGACCCGACCGATGGAGACGCCGGCCCGGGTGAGACGGGTGGGGATCCGACCGCCGTCGCCGCTGTGCGCCGGGCCTCCTCCTGCGCCTCCCTCTTCCGGGCCGCCAGCCGGGCCAGGCGCGCCCGCTCCGCCGCGAGCAGGCTTCCGAGTTCTGCGCGAGCGCCCTCCAGGGCGCGACGTCGGGTCTCGAGTAGCGCTTCGACGCGCCTCCGCTGGCTCTGCGCCTCCGCCAGCTCGCGATCGGCGACCACGGCGTCGGCCCCGA
>JBKHVQ010000060.1:0-2449 GCA_046569985.1 Thermoleophilia bacterium
CTCGGCGTCGCGATCGGGCTGCACGTGCTGGTGGGATCGTGGCGCGTGCTGCGCGAGTCTGTGGCGGTCCTGCTGGAGGCAACCCCCGAGGGCATCGACGGCGACGAGGTCGGGCGGCGCATGGCCGCGATCGACGGCGTGCGCGATGTGCACGACCTCCACATCTGGACGATCACCTCGGGGTTCCCCGCCCTGGCGGCCCACGTCACGGCCGAGCCGGAGCGTGACTGCACCGAGCTGCGGCGCGCGATCGCCGCAATGCTGATGCGCGAGTTCGGGATCACGCACACGACCCTGCAGGTGGAGCCGGCGGCGCCCGACCGCCGCCTCTACCCTGTCTCGGCTACTTGAGGATTTAGCCTCGGCTACGTAGTCTGATCGGCGTTGGCTAGGACACCCGCCGGGAGGACCACGTGACACCGGGCCCCGCAGCCCTCGAATTGCGCCGACTCACCGTCTCCTACGGTGCGCGGCCCGTTCTCTGGGATGTCGATGCGACCTTCCCCGCCGGCGCCCTGTCGGCGATCGTCGGGCCGAACGGCTCGGGCAAGTCCACCCTGCTGCGCGCCGCCATGGGCCTGGTGCCGGCGGACGCCGGCCAGGCGACGATCCTCGGTCACCCGGCCCGGGCGGCGATGCGCCGCGTGGCCTACGTGCCGCAGCGCGAGGCGGTGGACTGGGACTTCCCGATCACCGTCCGCGAGGTGGTCGAGATGGGCCGCTACCCGTCGGTCGGCTGGATCCGCCGCCTGAGGCGACTCGATCGCGAGATCGTGGCCGAGTGCCTCGATCGCGTGGGCATGACGGGATTCGCCGACCGGCAGATCGGGGCCCTGTCGGGCGGGCAGCGCCAGCGCGTCTTCGTGGCGCGGGCACTCGCTCAGCAGGCGGAGGTCCTCGTTCTCGACGAGCCGTTCGCCGGCATCGACGCGCGAACCGAGGCCGCGCTGCTGGAATTGTTCGCCGGGCTGCGCGACCGCGAGGGGCGCTCGCTGGTCGTGGTGCACCACGACCTCCAGACGGTGCGCACCGTCTTCGACTGGGTGCTGCTGCTGAATGTCCGCGCCGTCGCCTGCGGGCCGGCGCACGCCGTGATGAGCGCCGAGAACCTGCACCGCGCCTACGGTGCGCCCGAGCCGGATGGGCCGGCCGCCCCCCTCGCCGCGGGAGCCGCGTGGGGCCGCTGATCGACCTGCTGCCCCTCAGCTACACCGACAGCGTGGTGGTGCTGGGGGCCCTGGTGCTGGGGATCACGGCCGGGGTGCTCGGCGCCTTCGCGGTCCTCGCCCGCCGCAGCCTGGTCGGCGACGCCCTCGCGCACGCGGCCCTGCCGGGCGTCGCGCTCGCGTTCCTCGCGACCGGCTCGAAGGACCCGGCGACGCTGCTGGTGGGCGCCGCGTTCGCCGGCCTGGTGGGCGCGCTGCTGATCGTGGGCATCGAGCGCACATCGCGTGTGCGCCCGGACGCCGCGATCGGCGTGGTGCTCTCGAGCTTCTTCTCGCTGGGTGTCGTGCTGCTCACCTTCATCGCCGCGCGCGGCGACGCCCAGCAGGCCGGCCTCGAGAAATACCTCTTCGGTCAGGCGGCCGGGCTGCTCGAGCGCGATGTCGGCGTGATGGCCGCGCTGGCCGTCGCGGCCGGCGCATGCGTGCTGGTGGGCTTCCGCGCCCTCAAGACGGCCACCTTCGACCGCGAGTTCGCGGCCTCGGTCGGGCTGCGCCTGCGCCTGGTGGAGCTGGCCTCCACGGCCCTGCTTGTCGTGGCGATCATCGTCGGCCTGCGGGCGGTCGGGGCGATCCTGATGGTCGCGATGCTGATCATCCCGGCGGTGGCCGCGCGCCAGTTCACCGACCGCCTCTCGCGCATGCTGGTGCTGGCGGGCCTCATCGGCGCCGGCATCGGCATCGCCGGCGCCCTGCTGTCGGCACGGGCCGAGGTGCCCACGGGCCCCGTGATCGTCCTCACCGGAACGGCCGTGGTGCTGCTGGCGATCCTCGCGGCACCCGGGCGCGGGGTGCTGTGGCGCACCGCCGCGCGATACCGCGAACGCCGGCGGCAGGAGAGCGCGGCGCTGCTCATCGACCTGGAGACGATGCTCCATGCCGGGCCCCCGCCCACCCTGCGGGAACTGGAACTCGCCTGCGCGCGTCCGCGGCGCGCCGTCGACCGCGGGCTGCGGCAGCTCGACCGGGCGGGCCTGATCGACCGCGATGGCCCGCGCATCGTGCTGTCCCCCGCCGGGGCGGCCGCGGCGCACGCCGCGCTGGAGAGCCGCGCCATGTGGACGGCCTGGCTGGAGCACGGAACCCGGCTGGGGCTGCACGACGCCCGCGAGCCCGACCCGCGCGACCTGAGGGCCAGCCTGGGCGATGAAGCCTACGAGCGCCTTCAGGCTCTCGCCGCCGGAGGCCCGGCGTGAGCGACGCGATGATCATCGTGCTCACGGCCG
>JBKHVQ010000061.1:0-5675 GCA_046569985.1 Thermoleophilia bacterium
AGGCCGAGGCGTGCCGCGAGCTCATCTCCGACTTCCTCACGGCGGGCATCACCGGCCGGCCCGAGGTGACGCTGAAGATGGCCACCAGCCTCGACGGCAAGGTCGCCACCCTGACCGGCGAGAGCCGGTGGATCTCGGGGCCCGCGTCGCGGGCGATGGTCCACCGCTGGCGCGCCGACGCCGACGCGGTCGCCGTTGGCATCGGCACGGCCCTCGCCGACGACCCGCGCCTCACGGCCCGCGACCTTGAGGGCCCCGTGCGCCAGCCGATGCGGGTGGTGTTCGACGGCGCCGCGCGCCTGCCGGTCGGTTCCGCCCTGGTGCGGGGCGCCCGCGATCTGCCGGTGATCGTCGTCGCGGGCGCGGAGGCCCCGGATGAGCGGGTCGCGGCGCTGGAGGGTGCGGGCGCCGAGGTGATGCGCGTCGGCGGAGACGCGGCGCAGCGCACCGGGGCGGCGCTCGATCTGCTGGGCGAACGCGGCGTGCAGTCGCTGTTTGTCGAAGGCGGAGCGGGCCTCGCCGCCGGCCTGGTGCACGCCGGGGTCGTCGACCGCATCGCCTGGTTCCTCGCGCCGATGCTCATCGGGGGCGTCGGGGCGCCGTCGGCCCTCGGCGGACGCGGGTCCACGACGCTGGCCGACGCGCCCCGCCTGCTCGGGATGGGCGTCGAGCCGGTGGGGGATGACATCCTGGTCAGGGGGCGCCTGCGTCCCCCGGCATGGGCCGACTGAGGGGCGGGCGGCGATGTTCACCGGTCTGGTGGAAGAGGGCGGGACGATTCTCGGGACGCTGCCCACCGAGGCGGGCGCCCGCGTCGTGATCGGCGCCCGCGACGTGCTGGAGGGGCTCGCCCTCGGCGACTCGGTCGCCGTGAATGGCGCCTGCCTCACCGCCGTCGAGATCGGCCCCGACCGCTTCGCGGTGGACGCGGTGGCCGAGACCCTCCGCCGCACGACCCTCGGCGGGCTGCGGGAGGGGGACCGTGTCAACCTCGAACGCGCACTGGTCGCCGGCGGCAGGCTGGACGGCCACATCGTGCAGGGGCACATCGACGGGACGGGCGTCGTGCGCGAGGTGCGGCCGGAGGGGGAGAGCGCGATCGTCGAGATCGCCGCGGGCCCCGACCAGCTGCGCTACATCGTCGAGAAGGGGAGCATCGCCGTCGACGGGGTCAGCCTCACCGTCGCGGGCCGGCTGCCCGACGCCTTCACGGTGGCGCTGATCCCGCACACGATGCGCGCCACGACCCTCGGTCCGCAGGCGCTGGGGCGTCCCGTGAACCTGGAGGTCGACGTGCTGGCAAAATACGTCGAGGCGCTGGTCGCGCCTTATGTGCGATCACCGGAGGACCGGCCGTGAGCGCCGGCCGTTCATCACATCCCCGGGCGACCCGAGCGGTCGCGGGAGGTTCGTCGGATGGGTAGCACCGCCGCATACTTCGCCACCGTCACGGAGGCCATCGAGGAGATCCGCGCCGGCCGCATGGTCGTGATCGTCGACTCCGAGGACCGGGAGAACGAGGGCGACCTGGTCATGGCGGCCCAGTTCGCGACGCCCGAGGCGATCAACTTCATGATCGCCCACGGGCGCGGACTGGTCTGCCTGGCGCTCACCGAGGAGCGCTGCGACCATCTGGGGCTGCGTCCCATGGTGCGCCGTAACGAGGCCCCCCACGCGACCGCGTTCACCGACACGATCGAGGCGCGCCACGGCATCACGACGGGGATCTCCGCCCCGGACCGTTCCCGCACGATCATGGTGGCCATCGACCCGGCCGCGGACCCCGAGGACCTGGTGAAGCCCGGCCACGTGTTCCCGCTCCGGGCCCGCCCGGGCGGTGTGCTCGAGCGCGCGGGCCACACCGAGGCGGCGGTCGACCTGTCCCGCCTTGCCGGCCTGATCCCGGCGGGGGTGATCTGCGAGGTCACCAATGACGACGGCACGATGGCGCGCGTCCCGGACCTGGTCCCGTACGCCGCCAAGCACGGCCTCAAGATGATCACGATCGCCGACCTGATCGAGCATCGCCGGCGCACGGAGCGCCTGATCGAGCGCGGCACCGCCGCCCGCCTGCCCACCGACATGGGCGAGTGGACCGCGGTGGGGTACCGCTCGATCATCGACGGAAAGCACCACCTGGCGCTGGTGAAGGGCGATGTCGACGGCGCCGACGACGTGCTGGTGCGCGTTCACTCGGAGTGCCTCACCGGCGATGTCTTCGGCTCTCAGCGCTGCGACTGCGGACCCCAGTTGCGCGCCGCGATGCGCATGATCGCCAACGAGGGCCGCGGGGTGCTTCTCTACATCGCGCAGGAGGGGCGCGGGATCGGGCTGCTCAACAAGCTGCGCGCGTACGAGCTTCAGGATCAGGGCATGGACACCGTGCAGGCCAACATCGAGCTCGGCTTCCCGCCCGACCTGCGCGACTACGGCATCGGCGCCCAGATCCTCGTGGACCTCGGCCTCACGTCGATCCGGCTGCTGACCAACAATCCGAAGAAGATCGTCGGCCTGGAGGGATACGGCCTGTCGGTGGTCGACCGGGTGCCCATCGAGGTGGCGCCGGTCGAGGAGAACCTCGACTATCTGCGCACCAAGCGCGACAAGATGGGCCACATGCTCCACCACCAGGACCTGCGCTTCAGCGGCGGGGACCTCGACGGCGAGAGCGACTGATGGCGCGGAGCGGGCCCCGGCCGCCCGCCACGCCGCTCTCCCACCCGTCGGTCCGGGTGGCGGCCGTCGTCGCGGGGTTCCACCGTGAGATCGCCGAGCGGCTGCTCGATGGCGCCCGCGGGCGCCTGATCGAGGCCGGCCTCGCCGACGAGAACCTCGACGTGCGCTGGGTCCCGGGCGCGTTCGAGTTGCCGCTCGCCGCGCAGGAGATGGCGCGGCGTGGTCACTACGCGGCCGTCATCGCCCTCGGGCTCGTGGTGCGCGGCGAGACGGCCCACTTCGACTACATCTGCAACACGGCGTCCACCGGTCTGTCGCGCGTCGGGCTCGACACCGGGGTGCCGTGCGCCTTCGGCGTGCTGACCACCGAGAACCAGGCGCAGGCCGAGGCGCGTGCCGGTGGAGCCGTGGGCAACGCGGGCGCCGACGCCGCCGACGCCGCCGTCGCGATGATCAACCTCCTCGCCGAGGAGCGGTAGGGCCTCCCCCGGCGGGAGGGCGCTCCCCTCAGGTACGCCGACGGCCGTCCCGATGGTGGGGCAGCCCGCGGATCCCGGAGGGGTGCATGCTGAAGCGCGATCTCATACGGCCGGCCATCGCCGGTGGGGCGTGGCTCATGATGTCCGTCCTCGTCGCGACGGTGTCGGCGGCCCCGGTCATCAGCGCGGCGGACCGCTGCCTGCGGCCCGGTCAGACCTCCACCGGCGGGCTGGTCGCCCCGGCGCTGACCGTCTTCGGGGAGGGCTTCACGCCCGGCGGCCCCGTCCGGCTGCTGCGGGACGCCAGGGCACTCGACGGGACGGCGGACACGGAGGGCGCCTTCCGCGCATCGGTCAGCATCATGGACCTCGCCGACTCCGGCGTGCCGGCCGTGAGGACCGTGACGGTCTCGGCCGAGGACCTCGGCGCCGCCGTCCCCGGCACGGTGAGCAACGCCCTGCGCGTGCGGGTCGCGCCCCTCGCCTTCTCGGTCACGCCCGTGAGGGCGAGACCCTCGACCCGGGTCCTGTGGCGCTTCTCGGGGTTCACCCCCGGGCGCACCATCCACGCGCACTACGCGTACGCGGGCCGGGTGCGGGTCAGCGTGCCGATGGCGGCCGCCGGCGGCCCGTGCGGCACGGCGGTGGTGCGCCGCACGCAGTTCCCGATGCCCCGCCCCGAGGTGGGGGCGTGGCGGGTGCAGTTCGACAACTCGAAGCGCTACAGCCCGCGTTCGCGGCCCCGGATCATCGCCGGCGTGCAGGTCTATCGCGCGGCGGGCTGAGGCCGGCCGGGTCGCGCTCGACGCCCCGCCCGGTGTGGCGGAGCGGAGCGCGGACGGAACTAGGCGGCCTTGGTGACCTTGCCGGCTTTGAGGCAGCGGGTGCAGACGTAGACGCGCACCGGGGTCGCCCCGTTCATCACGCGCACCTTCTGCACGTTCGGGTTGAAGCGCCGCGAGGTCGCGCGCATGGAGTGGCTGCGGTTGTTGCCACACTTGGGCGCCTTGTTGCAGACGCTGCAGACCTTCGCCATACCGGCCGTCTCACTTCCGTCGCTGTCGACCCGACGCCACCACGGCGTCCGTGCGGCCCCGGATTATGCTCGTCCGGTGCCACCGAACGCAACCACGGATATTCCGCCGGGCCCGCCGCTCGGCATGTCCAAGGGTACACCGTGGCCGGACGAACGTCCCGCCAGGCGCCCCGCGCCGGGCTGGTGGGCGCGGCCGCTCGGTGACCTGCCGGGCGTCGGGCCCACCACCGCCACCCGCGCGCGCACGCTCGGCATCGTCACCGTCGCCGACCTCCTGCAGCACCTGCCGTACCGCTATGAGAGCTTCGACGACGGCGTGCGCCCCGTGGCCGACCTGCGGCCGGGCGAGGAGGCGACGGTGCGCGCCGTGCTCGACACGATCGCCGTGCAGCCCACCCGTCGCCGTGGCCTGGTGATCGTGCGGGCCCGCGTGCACGATGCGAGCGGACGCCTGGTGCTGACCTGGTTCAACCAGCGCCACCTGGCCACCCGGCTGCAGCAGGGTGACGAGCTCCTGGTACGCGGCAGGGTGGGGGGAGAGGGGCGCCGGGAGCTGGCCGTCCGCAGCCACGAGGTGATCGGCGGGCGCGGATCGGAGGGCCTGCACACCACGGGCCTTGTCCCCGTCTATCCCGCCGGCGAGCAGATGCAGGCGCGGCGGGTGCGCGAGCTGGTCGACGTGGCCCGGCCCCTGGCGCGCTGCGCCCCGGACACCGTTCCCACCTGGGCACGCCTCCGCCTGAACCGCCCCCCGGTCGCCGACGCCCTCACGGCGGCGCACTTCCCGCGCTCGATGCGCGAGGCGCGCGAGGCGCGCCGCCACCTGGCCCTCGGCGAGCTGCTGGTCCTGCAGGTGGGGCTCGGCGCGCTGCGCCGGCGCGAGGAGCTGCGCCGCCGCGCCCCGGTGCTGCGGGGCACCGGGGCCCTCGTCGATCCCCTGATCGCCGCCCTGCCCTTCCGGCTCACCCCCGAGCAGGCGCGCGCCGCCCACCAGGTCGGCCGCGACATGGAGCGCCCGGTGCCGATGCGCCGCCTCCTCCAGGGGGAGGTCGGCTCCGGCAAGACGCTGGTCGCCCTCCTGGCGATGTGCCAGGCCGTCGAGGCCGGCGCGCAGGCCGCCCTGCTCGCACCCACCGAGACGCTGGCCGAGCAGCACCTGCAGACCCTCGACCGGATGCTCGCGCCCACCGGTCAGTCGCCGGTGCTGCTCACGGGGAAGATCCCGGTCGCCGAGCGCGACCGGCGCCGCATGGCGCTGGCCACGGGCACGGCATCGATCGCCGTCGGCACCCAGGCCCTCCTGTCGGAGGGGGTGAGCTTCGCCCGGCTCGGCCTGGTGGTGGTCGACGAGCAGCACCGCTTCGGCGTGGAGCAGCGCCAGGTCCTGGCCGAGGCCACCTCGCGCGAGGGCGGCGAGTCGGCGCACCTGCTCTACATGACCGCGACGCCCATCCCGCGCACGCTGGCGCTCACCGACTACGGCG
>JBKHVQ010000062.1:0-19134 GCA_046569985.1 Thermoleophilia bacterium
CCTGGTGCCCGGCAGCTTCGTCATGACGCGCGGGATGCTCAGAGGCGTGCGGCGCCGGGCGTCGCGCGCGGGCTGACCGGCCGCGCGACGCCCGGCATGGGGCGCAGGCCCGGCCCTCGGCCTCGTACTCGCGCAGGAAGCCCTCGAACAGGCGCAGATGCTTCTGCTCGTCGCGCAGCAGCTGGATCACCAGGTCCTCGGTCACCGGGTCGACCTCGCCCGCGAAGGCGAGGAGGCGCTGATAGTGGGCGATCGCGGCGTTCTCGGCGTCGATCACCCCGCGGATCACGTGGACGATGTCGGTCTGATGCTCGGGCGGCTGCAGGGTGCTCTGGCCGGCGGTGAAGCTCTCCGACCCGGGGACGACGCCGTAGAGCTCCTTGATGCGCGTGGCCAGCTCTCGCGCGTGGCCGAGCTCCTCCGCGATGTCGGCGGCCAGCGACTCGGTGATCTCCTGGGCGCGCACCCCGTCGGGGTTGATGGAGTTCGCCGTGTAGTTCATCACGGTCTCCATCTCCATCCAGTAGGCGGTGATGAGCAGGTCGACCAGCGCCTCGCGGTCGGCCGCGTGCTCCGGGTCGAGGATCCCCATCGTGGCGTTCACGGTCGCGCTCTCCCTTCGTCGTGGAGTGGCCCGGGGCCACCGCGTCTCCCTCGCTGACTCTAATAGGCTCGCCGCATGAGCGGTCCCCGCACGGTCTCCCCGACACGCCGCCTCGCGCGGGTGGCCTACGGGGCCTCGATCGGGCTGGCCCTCGGCACCGTCGCCGGCCTGGCCACGTCGTCCGCTCTGGCGCCGGCTCTCGGCGCGGCGATCGGCGCGGTCATCGCGCTCGTCGCCGGGCGCATCTGGGAGCGGCGCGCATGAGGGCGGTCGTGGTCGACCCGGGGGCCCGGCCGCAGGACATGCGGCTCGCGCAGGTCCCCGACCCGGAGGCGGGGCCCGGGGAGGTGCTGCTCGATGTGGCGGCGACCGCCGTGAACCGGGCGGACCTGCTGCAGCGACGCGGCCGCTATCCGCCGCCGCCCGGCGAGAGCGAGATCCTCGGCCTCGAAGCCGCGGGTGTCGTGAGCGGCCTGGGCCCCGGAACGCAGGGATGGGCCGTCGGTGACCGCGCGATGGCCCTCCTCGCGGGCGGCGGCTACGCGGAGCGCGTCGCGGTTCCCGCCGGACAGCTGATGCCCGTCCCGCCGGCGATGAGCCTGACCGACGCGACCGCGATTCCCGAGGCCTTCCTGACAGCGTGGATGTCGCTGCGCGACCTGACGCGCGTGCGCCACGGCGAGGTCCTGCTGATCCACGCCGCCGCGAGCGGCGTCGGGACCGCGGCCATCCAGGTCGGACGCGAGCTGGGCGCCCGGGTGTTCGGGACGACCCGCACCGCCGCGAAAGCCGAGGCGATCGGCCGGTTCGGGGGCGAGGCCATCTGCGCGCCCGACGGTCGCTTCGCCGAGACGCTGCGTGCCGCGACCGGGGGGCATGGCGCCGACGCGGTGCTCGACCTCGTGGGCGCGGCGCTGTGGCCGGAGACCCTCAGGAGCCTTGCCGTCGGCGCCCGCGTCTCGGTCATCGGCCTGGTCGGCGGGGCACGGATCGAACTCGACCTGGCCACGCTGATGGGCCTCCAGGCGCAGATCCACGTCACCTCGCTGCGGCGACGCACGCGCGACGAGAAGGCGGCCCTCGTCGCGGGATTCCGCGAGTGGGCCTCCCCCCGCCTTTCGGACGGCCGCCTGGCGCCCGTCATCCACGAGGTGATGCCGCTGGAGGGCGTCTCCGCGGCCCACCGCCTGCTCGAGGACGACGCCACCGTCGGAAAGGTGGTTCTGCGGGTTCGGGGCTGAGGGCGCCGGCACGATGCGATACGGTGTCGCGATCGAGCTCACGAGCCTAAGGAAGCGTTGACCATGAAGAAGCTCTTGGTGCTGCTGGCCCTCGCCGCCGTGGCCTACTGGCTGGTGAAGGACCGCTTCGGGGGCGAGCCCGACGAGTTCATCTTCACCGAGGTGTCGCCCTCCGAGACGGAGCCCACCACCGCGGGCTGAGCGCCGCACCGGGGTCGGCCGTGCCGCTGACACTGTCGGAGGACCAGGCGCGCGCCGTGGCGCAACTCGACATCGAGTTGCGCCTGGGGGCCGAGGCCATCGGCACCAGCCTCGCCCCCCGCATCGCCGAGCTCGCGCCGGCCCTCGCGCCCGCGGAGGGCGGCGAGCCCGAGGCCCTGCTCGCCGAACTCGACCTCGACCACGAGGGGGGCCCAGACGCCCTCTCGCTGGCCGCGTGCATCGCCGCCCACCGCGCCTATGTGGCCGGGCGTGGCCGTCCCTCGGCCGTGAGCGCCGGTGGCCTGGCGATCGCGCGACTGCTCGCCTGGGCCCACAGGGCGGCGCTCCTCGGGGCCGCGCCCTCGGTCACATGGATCGGTCCCGCGGCGCGGCTGCCCGAGCCCGGCCCCGGGCAGGTCGTCCTGCGCGCGCGCAGCGCAGTGCGCGTCGGACAGAGCACCCGGCGCGCCGAGGCGGCGGCGCTGCTCACCGCCCCGACCGCACGCGCCTGAAGGCCTAGTCCAGGAACTCGCGCAGGCGGGCGTTCGCCCGGTGCGCCTGGAGCTTGGCGAGGCTGCGCGACTCGATCTGCCGGATCCGTTCGCGGGTCACCCCGAAACGGCGCCCCACCTCCTCGAGGGTGCGGGGCTCCTCGCCGCCCAGCCCGAAGCGCAGCTCCAGCACCTTCCGCTCGCGCCCGGTCAGCTGATCGAGGGCGGCACCGAGCTCCTCGGTGCGCATGTGAAGCGCCACGGCGTCCGGCGGCGGGGTCACCGACACATCCTCGACCAGGTCGCCGAACTCCGAGTCCTCGTCCTCCCCCACCGGGGTCTCCAGGGACAGCGGCTCGAGCGCCACCTTCTGCACGTCGCGCACGCGGGCGGGCGTGAGGTCCATCTCCCTCGCCAGCTCGTCGACGGAGGGCTCCCGCCCGAGTTCCTGCAGGAGCTGGCGCTGCACGCGGGAGAGCCGGTTGATGGTCTCCACCATGTGCACGGGCACCCGGATGGTGCGCGCCTGGTCGGCGATGGCGCGCGAGATGGCCTGACGGATCCACCAGGTGGCGTAGGTCGAGAACTTGTAGCCCTTGCGGTAGTCGAACTTCTCCACCGCGCGGATGAGCCCGAGGTTGCCCTCCTGCACGAGATCGAGGAGCGGCATGCCCCGCCCCGAGTAGCGCTTGGCGACCGACACGACCAGGCGCAGATTGGCCTCGATCAAGGCCGCCTTCGCGTCGAGGTCGTTGCACTCGATGCGGCGCGCCAGCGAGACCTCCTCGGCGGCGGTGAGCAGCGGGACTCGCCCGATCTCACGCAGGTACATCCGCATCGGGTCGCCAGAAACCTGCCCCACCGACAGGTCGAGCCGGGCCGGCGCGGCGCCGGGCGGGCCGAGGTCGTCGGCAAGGATCTCGATGCCGAGCTCGGCCAAGAGCTGCAGCAGCCGCTCCTGCTGGGCCTCGGTCAGCGCGGCGGCGTCGACCACGTCGGCCACGCGGGTGAGGGAGACCCCGCCGATCTCCCGGCCCTCGTCGATCAGCGCGCGGACATCGTCCAGTCCGGCGACCGAGGCCTCGGGATTCATCCCGCCCCGCCGGGGAACGCCCCGGGCCCGCGCCCCGCCCCGCCGGTCACTCGGACCCCCGCAGCGCCGCCTCGACCCGCCGGGCCAGGTCGAGCGTCTCGAGGCTGCCGCGCTCATCGCCCCGGGCGCGCAACTCGGTGGCGCGACGGCGCAGCATCGGCAGCTCCAGCCGGTACGCGGCCTCGCGCAGCTCGGCCTCCGTCGGCTCCCCGGCCGCCAGCTCGACGCGCAACGCGGTGGCCACCTCGGCGCACTCGGGGGGCCAGTCGTCGATGTCGCGCCGGCCTTCGCGCAGCAGTTCGAACGCCCGCCGGTGCTGGTCGACATCGAACATCTCCGGCGACAGGCTCCGAAGGAACTGCTCGGCCTCGCCGGGCAGCCCGAGGAGCATCGCGAGCAGCCGTCGCTCGCGCACCTCCTGCGTGGACGCCGGCTGGGACTCGGCGACATGACCGGAGGCGCGAGGCGCCGCCTGCCGCGCGGTCTGGCGCAGCCTCTCCTCCGCGCCCTGTGAGAGCTGAAGCAGCCCGCTGGCCAACCGCACCCCCTCATCCTTCTCGAGCGAACCATCGGGGAAGTTGCGCAGCAGGGACATGATGTCCTGCAGGGCTTCTTCCCGATCGCGCGGCGAGCGCCCGGCGCCAGCGGCGCGCAGTCGGATCAGTGAACTTAGCAAAGGCTGCGAGGCGGCCACCGCCTCGGCGAGCGTGCGCCGTCCCTCCTCGTCGGCCGCGAGATCGCCGGGGTCGCGGCCCGCGGGGAGCGAGACGGCCGAAAGAGTCAACGGCACGCCGCGCGCGGCCTCGACGGTGCGCCACGCGGCGCGCTGCCCCGCGGCGTCGGCGTCGAAGCACAGCCTGACCTCGCCGGCCCAGCGGTTGATGAGGCGCAGCTGCTCGGGCGTGAGCGAGGTGCCCATGCACGCCACCGCGGCGTCGATGCCGGCGGCGACCAGCCCCAGCACGTCAGTGTACCCCTCGGCCACCACCACCCAGCGGCCCTTCGCCGCCGCGGCGCGCGCCTCCGCGAGGCCGAACAGCAGGTGCCTCTTGTGGAAGTTCGGCCCCTCGGGAGAGTTGACGTACTTCGCCCGCTCCGCCGGGTTGAGGGTGCGGGCGCCGAAGCCCTGCACGCGCCCGCGGGCATCGGATATCGGGAAGGTGATGCGCGCGACAAAAAAATCCGTGAGCCGCGAGCCGCGCGCGCGGGCGAGCCCCGCGTCGAGGATCTGATCGCGGGTGAAACCCTCGCGCAGAGCGCGCTGCGACAGCCGGCCCCCGTCCGCGGGGGCGAACCCGACCCGGTAGCGGCGGATCAGTTCGTCGGGGATGCCGCGCGCGCGCAGGTGGTCGCGGGCCGGCGCGGCGTCCGCCGCGCGCCACAGGTACTCGGCGTAGAAACCGGCGGCGCGGTCGAGCAGCTGCGCGCGGCGCTCACGCCCCTCGCGCGCCGCGATCTCTCCCGGCGACTCCTCGTCGTAGGACAGCTCGATGCCGAAGCGCTCTGCCAGCGCGACGACCGCCTCGGTGAACCCGGGGGCGCCCTCCTGCTGCTGCATCCAGTCGAACGCGTCGCCCGTGGCCCCGCACCCGTGGCAGTAGTAGCGGCGCGAGTCGGGCGGCAGCAGGCCGAACGAGGGGGTCCGCTCCTCGTGGAAGGGGCACCGCCCGACCCACCGCCCGCCGCGACGCGTGAGGGCGACGCGGCCGCGCACGAGTTCCACGAGGTCGGCCCCGTCGCGCACAGCCCGGATGCTCTCTGGCGCGATACGCGGCACCGGCAAAGCATACGACCGTGTCACGGCCCCTTCAGGACCACATGCCTAGTATCGGTGTCAGAAGCGCGCCAGAACCGGAGGTCGACCGTGGGACTGTTCAGCAAGATGCACATTCCGGACCCCGGGGACGCACTGCCCGGGCGCACCGCCGTGATGCCGGTGCCGGAGTTCCACGAGGTGCTGGGCACCCGCCTGGAGCCCCCGTTCCCCGACGGCTCCGAGCTCGCGCTGTTCGGGCTCGGGTGCTTCTGGGGCGCGGAGCGGGTCTTCTGGCGGACGCCCGGGGTGATCAGCACATCGGTGGGATACGCCGCCGGCCACACACCGAACCCGACCTACGAGGAGGTCTGCACGGGGCGCACCGGCCACAACGAGGTGGTCCGGGTCGTCTTCGACCCGGCGAAGGTCGGCTACGCGGACCTCGTCGCCCGTTTCTTCGAGTCGCACGACCCGACCCAGGGCATGCGCCAGGGCAACGACCGCGGCACCCAGTACCGCTCGGGCATATACACCCACTCCGACGAGCAGCGGGCCGTCGCGGAGGCCCTGCGTGAGGCGTACGGGCGCACCCTCGCCGCCGCGGGCTACGGGCCGATCACCACGGAGATCCGCCCGGCCGGCACGTTCTACTACGCCGAGCACTACCACCAGCAGTACCTCCACAAGGTGCCCGACGGCTACTGCGGCCTGGGGGGCACGGGGGTCTCCTGCCCGGTGGAACTGGCGCAGACGCACCCGGCCGCGGGCTGAGCGCGCACCCGCCCCGGCGCACCGGGGCGGGTCACGGAGTCAGATGGGCCCCTCGCGCGGCATGAAGATGTTGCGATAGGCGCGCAGCGCGTAGCGGTCGGTCATGCCCGCGATATGGTCGGTGACCCGGGCGATCGGGTCGGTCTCAGGGGATGGCGGCAGGTCCTCGGAGTGCTCGCTGAACCAGATGAACAGGTCGCGCACCACGCCCTCCGCCCGCCCGGCCTCCACGCTGGCCGGGGGGGCGTGGTAGACGCGCTGGAACATGAACCGGCGCAGGCTCAGGAACGCCGCGCCGATCTCGCGCGACTGGCGGATCTCGCCGCCCTCACGGCTCGCGTCGACGACATCGCCGACCAGGGTCGTGAGGCGCGCCGAGGTGGTGGCGCCGAGAACGGCGACCTCGTCGGCGGGGAGTTCCCGTTCCGAGAGGATCCCCGCCCTGAGGGCGTCGTCGATGTCGTGGTTCACGTACGCGACCCTGTCCATCAGGCGCACGATCTGCCCCTCGAGCGTCGTCGGCAGGCCCGGCCCGGTGTGATGCAGGATCCCGTCGCGCACCACGTCGGTGAGGTTCAGCCCACGACCGTCGCCCTCCAGGTGCTCGACCACGCGAAGGCTCTGCAGGTTGTGCTCGAAGCGGCGGCCGTGGCGCTCGGCGAGCACCGCGTCGAGCGCCGTCTCGCCGGCGTGCCCGAAGGGGGCGTGGCCGAGGTCGTGGCCCATCGCGATGGCCTCCACCAGGTCCTCGTTGAGGGCGAGCGCCCGCGCCACCGTGCGCGAGATCGCCGACACCTCGAGGGTGTGGGTGAGACGGGTGCGGTAATGGTCGCCCTCGGGCGCCACGAACACCTGGGTCTTGTGCTTGAGGCGGCGGAACGCCTTGCTGTGGATGATCCGGTCGCGGTCGCGCTGGAAGGCCGTGCGGTACGGGCACGGCCGCTCGGGCACGCGGCGCGTGGCGCCGGCCGCGCGGCTGGCGCGCGGCGAGAGCGCGGGCTCCCGCGCGAATGAGACGGGCCCGGTCGTCAGACCCCGAGCGGGATCGGGAACACCCAGGGCCCGAGGGCGCGCAGCCCCTCGCCGTCGCCGTCGGCGACCGTCCCGATCGTGACCGTGATCGTGCCGACGTCGGCGGGGATCGCCGGGGCGATGGCGAGGGCACCCGAGAGGTGGTTGCCCTGCGCGCTGCCCCCGCCGGTGTCGACCGCGTAGCGCCGGCCCTGGTCGTCGACGACGACGACATCGAGCACCGTCATCTGTCGCCGGCTGACCGGGTCGGAGGCATGCGCGATGTAGCGCAGGCGTGCGCAGTCCTCATGGCATTCCAGGGCTGTGATCGCGATGTGCAGGTCCTCGACCGACTGCACCTGGTTCACGGCCACGACCCGCTCCAGGCTCGTCGGCCGGAACCCGGACGGGTGCGGGAACGCCTCCGGGACCTCGCCCCACTCCTCGCCCGAGGGGCCCTCCAGCGGGGGGAGCATCTCGGGGCTGCGGTGCTTCCAGACATGCGGGCTCTCGCGGAAGAGGTCCACGAGCGCGTGGTGCGAGAACGCGCGCCCGTCGTCGGGCACGTACGCGCGCATGACCTCGCCGGGCCGGCGCGCGAGGTCGAAGTAGGCCGCGGGCTGAGCGCCGCCGCGGGCGCGGTCGGCGTAGTACATGCGCTGCACCCGCCAGCCCTCGACCATCAACTGCATCAGGTCGCCGAGGCTCTGGAGCTGTTCATCGGCAGAACTCACCGCACCACCCTCTCGTCAGGGGCGCGACCCGCGCGCCTCTTGCCCTCACTCCGCGCCGAGCGCGGCGCGCGCCGCGGCGATGCGCGCCGTCTGCACACGGTACGGCGAACACGACACGTAATCGAGCCCCGTGCGGTGGAAGAACATGATCGAGGCCGGATCCCCGCCGTGCTCCCCGCAGATCCCCAGGCTGATGGCCGGCTTCACGCGGCGCGCGCCCTCCACCGCCATGCGCACCAGCGCGCCCACGCCGTCCTGGTCGATCGTCTCGAACGGGTTCGACGCGAGGATGCCGCGCTCGAGGTAGTGGCGCAGGAACTTCGCCTCCGCGTCGTCGCGGCTGAAGCCCAATGTCGTCTGGGTGAGGTCGTTCGTGCCGAACGAGAAGAAGTCGGCCTCGCGCGCGATCCCGTGGGCCATCACGCACGCGCGCGGCAGCTCGATCATGGTGCCGACCCGGTACTCCAGGCGCACCCCCCGCTCGGTGAAGACGGTCTCCGCCACGTCGACGACCTCCTCCCGCATGACCCGCAACTCCTCCTCGAAGCCGACCAGCGGGATCATGATCTCGATGTGCGGGGCGTTCCCCGTCGCGGCCAGCACGTCGCAGGCCGCCCGGATCGCCGCCGCCGCCTGCATGCGGTAGATCTCGGGGATCTCGATGCCGAGGCGGCATCCGCGCGTGCCGAGCATCGGGTTCGCCTCATGCAGGTGCTCCACGCGCTCGAGCAGACGCTCCGCCGCGCGGTCGGGGGCGCCGGTGGCCCTGGCCACGGCCACGCGGGCCGAGAGGGTGACCGCGCTCGGCAGGAACTCGTGCAGCGGCGGGTCGAGCAGCCGGATTGTCACCGGCAGCCCCTCCATCGCCTCGAAGATCCCGCGGAAGTCGTCCTCCTGGAAGACGCGCAGCTGGTCGAGGCAGGCCTCCCGCTCGGCGCGGTCGTCGGCGAGGATCATGCGGCGCACGATCGGGGCGCGCCGCTCGCCGCCGAACATGTGCTCGGTGCGGCACAGCCCGATGCCCTCCGCGCCGAACTCCCGCGCCCGGCGCGCGTCGTCGGGGGTGTCGGCGTTCGCGTGCACCCCCATCGTGCGCGCGCGGTCGGCCCAGTCGAGGATGCGCGTCAGGTACGCGTTGTCGGGGTCGGGCGCCAGCAGGGGCACCTCGCCCGCGTACACGCCGCCGTTGGTGCCGTCGATGCTGATCGTGTCGCCCTCGGCGAAGCGGCGCCCGCCGATGTCGATGGTGCCGTCGAGCCGGAAATGGATCGCCTCGACACCGCAGACCGCCGGGCGCCCCATCCCCACCGCCACCACCGCGGCATGGCTGGTCTTGCCGCCGCGCGCGGTGAGGATGCCCTGCGAGGCGGCCATGCCGTGGAAGTCGTCGGGGGTGGTCTCGTCGCGCACCAGGATGACGGCCTGGCCGTCGCGGCCCCGGCGCTCGGCCTCGTCGGCGCTGAACACGGCCGCCCCGACCGCCGCCCCCGGGGATGCCTTCACGCCGTGCGCGAGCGCGGGGGGCGCCGACAGGAGGTCGACCTGCGGCAGCAGGAGCTGCCGCACCTGGTCGGGGTCGACCAGGTCCACGAGCGCCCGCCGCTCGTCGACCAGCCCCTCGTCGACCATGTCCACCGCGATACGCACCATCGCCTGGGCGCTGCGCTTGCCGGCGCGCGTCTGCAGCATGTAGAGGGTGCCGTCCTCGATGGTGAACTCGACGTCCTGCATGTCGCGGTAGGTCCGCTCCAGCAGGGCCATCGTCTCGAGCAGCTGGGCGTAGGCCTGCGGGAGTTCCTCCCGCAGCTCGACCAGGGGACGCGGGGTGCGGATGCCCGCGACCACGTCCTCGCCCTGCGCGTTGATGAGGAAGTCGCCGAAGGGCTCCGACGGGTCGCCGGTGACGTTGTTGCGCGTGAAGGCCACCCCGGTGGCCGAGCGCGGGCCGGTGTTGCCGAACACCATCATCTGGATGTTGACCGCCGTCCCCAGGTCGTCGGGGATGCCGTGGACCCTCCGGTAGTCGCGGGCGCGCTTGCCGCCCCACGACTCGAAGACCGAGCGGATCGCCCGGTCGAGCTGCTCCCGGGGGTCCTGGGGGAACGGTTCCCCCGCGTGCGCCTGGAAGATCTCCTTGAACGTCCCGACGAGCTCGTCGAGGTCCTCGGCAGCCAGGTCGATGTCGTCGCTGACCCCGCGCCGCGTCTTCAGGTCGGCGATCGCGGCCTCGAAGTGTCCCTTCTCCACGCCGGCGACGACGTCGCCGAACATCTGGATCACGCGGCGGTAGGAGTCGCTCGCGAAGCGGGGGTTGCCGGTGTGGGCGGCGAGGCCGCGCACCGAGCGGTCGTTGAGGCCGAGGTTGAGGATCGTGTCCATCATCCCCGGCATCGAGAACCGCGCACCGCTGCGCACCGACAGGAGCAGGGGATCCGCCGGGTCGCCGAAGCCGCGCCCGGCCCGGGCCTCCAGCGCGGCGAGGTGGGCGCTCACCTCGTCGTCGAGGCCCTCCGGGAGGACCCGGCCGGCGCCGAGATACTCCATGCAGGCGGCGGTCGTGATGATGAACCCGGGGGGCACCGGCAGGCCGAGGCCGGTCATCTCGGCGATGTTGGCGCCCTTGCCCCCGAGGAGGTCGCGCATGTCGCGCGAGCCCTCGGCGAAGTCGTAGACCCGCTTCTCCGTCGTCTGCGGGGGCATGGCGCGTCCTCCTAGGGGGTTGCGGCGGAGACGATCATCCGGGGATCCGCTCGAAGTCGGCCACGCGGCCGAGCACCTGCGCCGCGTCGCCGATGAGAGCGTAGCGCCGGGCCCGAACCCCCGGGTCCTCGGCGTTGACGAGCACATCGATGAAGAACCGGTCGACGGCGGCCGCAAGAGGACCGGCCGCGGCGAGGGCCGCGTCGAGGTCGCGCGCGGCCCGGGCGGCGCCGATGGCGGGGTCCGCCGCGTCGATGGCGGCCCGGAGGGCCGATTCGCCGGGGTCGTCGCCCGCGGCCGGGGCGGCGTCCACGCCGCTGCCCTTGCGCGCGAGCCGGGTGAGGCGGGTGGCGGCGGTCCACGCGTCGCGGAACGCGCCGCCGTCGCGTCGCTCCTCGATCGCCCGCGCCCAGGCGGCGGTCGCGACGATGCCGCCCACTCCCGCGCCGCCGGCGGCGGAGACCGACTCGCCGCTGACGCCCTCCCCGGCGAGGATGTAGGCGAGGCGGTCGGCGATGAAGGCGTCCACCGCGGCGACCGTGGCGGCGCCGTCGAGGGCCAGGTCGGCACCCTGGGCGGCGAACCGGCCGTGGGCCGCCCGCAGCAACTCGGCGTGATCGAGGTCCCAGCCACGGTCGAGGAGGATGCGCACAACGCCCATCGCGGCGCGGCGGAGCCCGTAGGGGTCCTTCGAGCCGGTGGGTGCCTCGTCGACGGCGAAGGCGCCGACGAGGCCGTCGACCTTCTCGGCGAGGGCGAGAATCGGAGCGACCCCGCCCGTCGGGAGCGGCGAGTCGGGGCCCTCGGGCAGGTACTGCTGCTCCACGGCGTCCGCGACGGCGGCGGACTCGCCCTCCCGGCGCGCGTACTCACCGGCGACATAGCCCTGCAGGTCCGAGAACTCGTCGACCAGCACCGCGCCCTGGTCCGCCTTGGCCAGGTGCGCTGCACGGCGTGCGTGTTCGGTGAGTTCGCCGTCGGCGCCGATCGCGGCGGCGATGGCCGCGACGCCATCCACCAGGCGCGCGCGCTTGTCGGCCATCGTGCCCAGGCGCTGATGGAACACGATGGTCTCCAGGCGGGCGCCGAGCGCGTCGAGCCCCGCGGCGCGGTCCTTGTCGAAGCTGAAGATCGCGTCCTGCAGGCGCGCGTTCAGCACGCCCTCGTTGCCGCGCGTGATCACGTCGGCGTGCGCCGGATCGCCGTTGGAGACGGCCAGGAAGACCGGCATGAGCTCGCCGGCGGCGTCGTACAGCGGGAAGTAGCGCTGGTGGCTCTGCATCGCGGTGACCAGGACCCGGGCCGGCAGGCGCATCTGGCCGGCGTCGATCGCCCCCGTGATGACGCTGGGCGCCTCCACCAGGAAGACGACCTCGCGGAGCTTGCCGGCCGGATCGCGCCACGTGCCACCGGCGGCCGCGGCCGCCGCGTCGAGCCCGGAGCGGATGCGGGCCTCGCGCACCTCGTGGTCGGCGACGACGGCGACGCCCTCCAGAGCGCGATGGTAGTCGGACGCGTCCTCGATTGTCACCGGGCCGCCGAGGAAGCGGTGGCCGCGGCTCTCGTCGCCGGCATGCAGGCCGAAGACCTCGAACGGCACGGTGCGCTCATCGACCTTCGCCACGACCCAGCGCACCGGCCGCGAGAAACGCAGCCCGCGCCCGTCGCCCCAGCGCATGTTCTTGGAGAAGCGGATACCGCCGATCACGCGCTCGGCGATGCCGGGCAGCAGATCATCGATCGCCCGGCCGGGGATCTCCTCGACGGCGAACACGAAACGCCGCCCGTTTTCCTCCTCCACCACGAGGTCCTCGACGGCGACGCCCTTCCCGCGCGCGAAACCCAGGGCGGCCTTCGTGGGCGCCCCGTCGGCGCCGAAGGCGGCCTCGGCGGCGGGACCCCGGTGTCGCCGGCTTCCCGGCGCGATTCCGGCCGGCACCGGCGCGATCAGCGCGATACGCCGCGGCGAGACCGCGACCGACGCGGGCCAGTCGCCGTCGACGCCCGCGGTCGCGAGCGCGCCGGCGAAGAGCCCCGGCAGCTGCTCGATCGCCTCGCGGCACGCGCTGGAGGGCAGTTCCTCGCAGCCGACCTCCAGCAGGAGGGTGGCGGTGGGGATCTCAGTCACCGGGCGCCTCCTCGGGGCTCACGAGCTCCAGATACGCCCGCGCGCAGCGGGCGGCGAGCGCGCGCACCCGCCAGATGTAGGCCCCGCGCTCGGTGACGCTGATCACGCCGCGCGCGTCCAGAAGGTTGAACGAGTGGCTGCACTTGAGCACCTGGTCGTAGGCGGGAAGCACCAGGCCCGCATCGAGGCAGCGGCCGCACTCGGCCTCATGTGCCGCGAAGGCGCGGAAGAGGCTCTCGGTGTCGGCGACCTCGAAGTTGTAGCGGCTCCACTGCGCCTCGTTGCGGTGGTAGATGTCGCCGTAGGTGACCCCGTGGCCCCACTCCAGGTCGTAGACCGAGCGCACGTCCTGCAGGTACATCGCGATGCGCTCGAGGCCGTAGGTCAGCTCCACCGAGATCGGCGCGAGGTCGATGCCGCCGGCCTGCTGGAAGTAGGTGAACTGGGTGATCTCCATCCCGTCCATCCAGACCTCCCAGCCGAGGCCCCAGGCCCCGAGGGTCGGCCCCTCCCAGTCGTCCTCGACGAAGCGGATGTCGTGCTCCTCGGGCCGGATGCCGAGGGCCCGCAGCGAGCCGAGGTAGAGGTCCTGCACGTCGTCGGGGGACGGCTTCAGGAGCACCTGGTATTGGAAGTAGTGCTGAAGGCGGAACGGGTTCTCGCCATAGCGCCCGTCGGTCGGGCGGATCGAGGGTTCCACGTACGCCACCCGCCACGGATCGGGCCCGAGGCTGCGCAGCAGCGTGGCGGGATTGAACGTACCCGCCCCCACCTCGGTGTGGTACGGCGTGGCGACAAGGCACTCCCGCTCGGCCCAGTAGGCCGAGAGGCGCGCGATGACGTCCTGGAAGCTGAGTCCGGGCTTGGACTGTGTGTGCACGTATGACCCCCCGATGACCGGCGAAGCATACCCGCGCGCCCCGGCCCGATCCGGTGGCACGACCGCCGTCCGGGTGCGCCGGCACGTGGCCGCCGCACCCGGACGGCGGATCAGGTGGAGGTGGGGGCCGACGCCGGGGGCCGGGGCTCGCCCTCGCTGAAACCGATGCGATTGTGCAGCAGGCGAAGCGGCCGCGGCGCCCACCAGTTCCACTTGCCGAACAGGGCCATCAGCGACGGCACCAGCAGCGCACGGATGATCGTCGCGTCGATCAGCACCGCGGCCGCCGTGCCGAGACCGAGCTGCTTGATCAGTAGGACGTCCGAGGTGACGAACGCGCCGATCGCGACCGCGAACAGCAGCGCCGCGGCGGTGACGATGCGGCCGGTGCGCTGCAGGCCCACGGCGACCGCGTCGCGCGTGTCGGCGCCGGCGTCGTGCTCCTCCTTGATGCGGGCGAGCAGGAAGACCGCGTAGTCGGTCGAGAGGCCGAAGGCCAGCGCGCCGAGGAGGATCGGGCTGGTGATGTCCAGGGCACCGACGCTCTCGTAGCCGAGCAGGCCCTCCATGCGGCCGTCCTGGTAGATCCAGACCAGGATCCCGAGGGTCGCCCCCAGGGTGAGCAGGTTCATGATCACCGCCTTGACCGGCAGGATCACGGAGCCGGTCATGATGAACAGCGCGATGATCGTCGCCAGCGCGATCACCAGGATCGCCCACGGCAGATGCGCGGCGAGGCTGTCCTTCTGGTCGACGAAGCTGGCCGAGAGACCCGACGTGAGCGCCGGGTACGGCGTCGGGGTCGCGCGGATGTCGGACACGAGGGCCTGCGCCTCGTCCGAGAGCGGCGGGGCCTCCGTGTAGACGCCGATGCGCCACAGTTCCCCACCGACGGGCACCGGCGGAACGACCGCCGCGACGCCCTCCAACTCGGCGAGCGCGGCCGCATAGGCCTGCACCCGGGTGTCGGCCCCCGGGCCCACGGGGGCCTCGACCGCGACGACGATCGGGTCGGAGAGGTTCGATGGGAAGTCGGCGATCAGGGTGTCCGACACCGCCCTGGCGTCGACGTTCGCCGGAAGGGCGCGCGCGTCGACGGACGTGAAGTTGATGTTCAGGGCGGGCATCGCGACCACAAGCAGTCCGACCGCGGTGACCGTGGCCACGATCGCCGGCCTGCGCATGACCGCGTGCGACAGACGCACCCAGAAGCCGGAGGTGGCCCGCTCGTGCGCCAATTCGTTGCGGGCCTGCCAGCGCTTGGGCGCGAGGGCGTTGACGCGGGTGCCGAGAACCGCGAGCACCGCCGGCAGCACGACGACCGCGGCGATCGCCGCGATGAACGCCACCATCACCCCGCCGAGGCCCATCGAGAACAGGAACGGCTGCGGGAAGACCATCAGCCCGGCGAGCGCCGCGGCGACGGTGACCGCCGAGAAGACGACGCTGCGCCCCGCGGTCTTCAGGGCGCGGGTGAGGGCCTCGACGCCCACCTCACCCGCGGCGATCTCCTCGCGGTATCGCGAGACCACCAGCAGGCTGTAGTCGATCGCGAGGCCGAGGCTGAGGCCGATCACGAGGTTGAGGGCGTAGACCGAGATCGGCGTCGCGACATTCAGCAGCCCGACGGCGAGGAAGCCGCCGAAGATGACCAGCGCGCCCATCAGCGACGGCAGCAGCGCGGCCACCAAGCCGCGGAACACCCAGAACGACAGCAGGAAGATGATCGGGAACGCGATCAGCTCGGCCCGCGCGAGGTCGGCGCTGATGATGTCGGTGATCTGGTAGCCGACGGCGGCGGGACCGCCGAGTCGCACACCGGTCTCGTCGGAGAGGGCCGCGGACACCCGCTCGGCCACGTCGGCCGCCTCGTCCTCCTCAATAGGCGTGAAGTACGCAGCCATGTAGGTGGCCGTGCCGTCGTTGGAGATCAGGGCGGTGCCGCCACCGTTGAAGGCGGTGGTGACGCGGGCGACTTCGGGGTCGTCGGCGATGATCCCGGCGATCCGCTCCGTCGTCGCCCGTCCCTCGGCGCTCGCCACGGGCACGCCGGGCTCCACCAGGGCGATCAGCCCGGGCGCCGGCTGCTCGCCGCCGGCCTGCTGCAGTTGATCGCGGGCGCTCACGAACTCCGCGCCGGGATCTTCGAAACCGCCCGGGGACAGGGCCCCCGTGAGACTGCCCCCTCCGGCGAGCGCCACCACGAAGAAGGCGATCGTGACCGCGATCACCCTCCAGGGGCGCCGCGATGCCAGACCCGCCAGCCGACTCATCATGCCCGGTCTCCTCCGGTCCGCTCCGCGTGCCGTCCATCCGGCAGGCGGCCGACTGCCTTCACCTCGGCCCCGAGATTCTCAAGTTCTCGCAGCCGCGGGCGAAGCGCGGGCTGAGCGTACCGGCGGCCGCGATGTGGTGGGTGACGGATTCATCGTCGCTCATTCCGGCGCAAGATCCCGGCGGTCCGGGTGATCCGTCCATCACCCCCCGCGAATTTCACCCGGGTGACGGCCGCGGGGGCGTTGCCCCGCGGGCCGCGCCCTGAGAGGTTCCCCGGGTGAGCTCGTCACCCCCGTCCCGGGAACGCCTGCGGCGCGTCGCCGCGCCGGCACTGGTCGTCCTCAGCGCCCTCTGCGCCTTCGTTTCGGTGTTCGCGCTGTGGGCGGACCGCCAGGCGATCGAGTCCAGCGGCTGGAGGGCGACCTCCGAGGCGCTCGTCGCGAACCCGCAGATCCAGGATGCCCTGGCCGTTTACCTGGTGGACGAACTCTACGAGAACGTCGACGTCGGCTCGCTGGTGGAGGACGCCCTGCCGACGCGCTTCGACGCGCTGGCGGCCCCCGCGGCGGGGGCGTTGCGCACCGCGATCGAGCGCGCCGCCGACGAGGCGCTCCAGCGCCCGCGGGTGCAGGCTGCGCTGAACAGCTCGCTGATCGACTCCCACGCGCTCGCGGTCCGGATCCTCAAGTCGCAGAGCACGTCCTTCGAGACGGGTGACGGCACGGTGGTCCTGAACCTCCGGTCGGTGCTCGAGCAGGTGGTGGCGCGGGTCGGCATCGGCGAGCGCCTGCTGGGCGAGCTGCCCCCGGATGCGGGGCGGGTCGAGATCCTCCGCTCGGACCAGCTCGCCACCGCCCAGGACATCCTGCGCCTGCTCGAGAACCTCGCGATCGTGATGCCGCTCCTGGCGGTCGCCCTGCTGGCGCTCGCGGTCTGGGTGGCGGAGGGTCGCCGGCGGGAGACGCTGCGCCTCGCCGGCATCGGGTTCGCCGTCGCGGCGCTCCTGGTGCCCGTCACGCGATCGCTGCTCGGCGACATCGTGATCGACACGATCAACCCGGCGCCCGCCAACCTGCCGGCAGTCGAGGCGGCGTGGGAGATCGCGACGGCGCTCCTGCGCGACGGCGCGGTCGCCCTGATCACCTACGCGATCATCATCCTGGTCGGCACCACCCTGGCGGGCCCGACCCGGGCGGCCGTCGCAGTCCGCGGGGGCCTGCGCCGGGTGACCGCTCCGCAGATCGCCTACCCGCTGGCCGCCGTGCTGGTGCTGGTGGTGCTGTGGTGGGGACCCACCGAAGGTCTGCGCCGACCGCTCACGGCACTGATCCTCCTGGCCCTGCTGGCCCTGGGCCTCGAGACGCTGCGGCGCCAGATCGAGAGCGAGGCCCTCGCCGAGGGGGCGCCGGCGCCGCGGCCCCTCGACCTGGGCGGCAGGGCCGGATCGATCGCCGGCGCCGTCACCGGGGTGTTCCGCCGGAGCGGAGGCGGGGCCGAGGAGGACCGCCTCGCCCAGCTCGAGCGCGCGCAACGGCTGCACGAGTCGGGCGCGCTGACCGACGACGAGTTCACCGCCGAGAAGCGGCGCATCCTCGACGCGGACTGAGTCAGAGGGGGGCGGCGGAGCGCAGCCGCACCCCGAGGTGCTCACGCAGAACCAGCCCGATCAGGCGCTCCACGCCGGGCGCGGCCGGGGACGGCATGGCCTCGCCCGCTTCCGCGAGCGGGCTGCCGACCAGGCCGGCGAGGGCGCGGAGGGCTTCCGGTTCGACCGGCTCGGCGCCCCGCGAGCAGTCATCACACAGCGCGCCGCCCGTCGCCGCGGAGAACCCCGTCAGCGGGCCCGTCGACCCGCAGTGGGCGCACGCCCCCAGGACGGGAAGCAGCCCGCTGACCACGAGGAGCTTCGCCTCAGCCCCGAGCACGAGGGGGTGCAGGCGCGCCGGGGCGCCGTCACCCACCGCATCGCCCGACGCGATCATGGACAGGGCGCGCCCGAGCAGATGCCATGTCTCCTCGCTGGGCTCGTCCTCGGGAAGCATGCGCATCACGGCCTCCAGCACGCACCCGGCGGCCTGCAGCCGCCAACCCTGCACCCAGAGACCGGCGTGCGCGTCGAGCACGGCGGCGCCGCGGACCGTGTGCATGTCGCCGCGCCCGCGATGCAGGCTCACGCGGGCGCACACCCCCGGCTGAAGCCGGCCGCCGAGGCGCGAGTTGGCCCGCCGCGCCCCCTTCGCGATGGCCGAAACGCGGCCCTGGGAGCGCGTGAACAGCGACAGCACCGCGTCGGCCTCCGCGTAGCGGATGGTCCGCAGCACCACCGCCTCGGTGTCGAGCGTCGCCACCTCGTGAGTGTCTCACCTGGCCGCGGGGCGCGCCGCGGCCGGCCGCTCTACAATCGGCCGACCGCGGCGCATCGGCGAGGGAGGGGTTCGTGAGCGCTCCGCGCATCCAGATGTACACCAGCGACGCGTGCCCCTACTGTGTGCGCGCCAAGCGGCTCCTCGCCGGGAAGGGCGTGGAGGTCGAGGAGATCCGCATGGCCCTCGGGGACTTCACCGCGCGGCAGCGCATGGCCGAGGTCACCGGACGGATGACGGTGCCTCAGATCCTGGTCGACGACCGCCCGCTGGGCGGCTACGACGACATCAAGGCTCTCGACGACCGCGGAGAACTCGACCCTCTCCTGGGAGTCTCCTGACCCCCTGATCTCGGTCCCACGCCCGGGGCGATCGCCGGGGGCCGCGACGATGCCCGGCTTGCGTAGTATCGCCGCCGTGATCGGGGAGGCCCAGCACCTGGTGGACGCGGCGTGGCTCGCAGGCGCGCGCGAGGCGGTGGTCGTCGCCGACTGCCGCTGGTACCTGGACGGCCGCTCGGGCCGCGACGCCTTCCTGTCGGGCCACATCCCGGGGGCCGCCTGGATCGACATCGACGCGGACCTCGCCGCGGCGCCGAGCGCCGAGGAGGGACGCCATCCGCTACCCGCCCCCGGCGACTTCGCCGCCGCCATGGGGCGCGCGGGGATCGGCGACGACGCCCGGGTGGTGGCCTACGACGACGCCGGCGGGTCGATCGCGGCGCGGCTGTGGTGGATGCTCCGCAGCCTGGGGGTGCGCGCCGCGGTGCTTGACGGCGGGATCGGGGCCTGGGACGGCCCGCTCGAGACCGGTCCCGCCCGGCCGAGGCCCGCGCGTTTCACGCCGCGCCCTTGGCCGGCCGGACGCTTCGTGACCACCGACGA
>JBKHVQ010000063.1:0-5162 GCA_046569985.1 Thermoleophilia bacterium
GGATCCGGGTCGACGAGATGGGCTTGCCCTCCGCGCAGGTGACGATCTCGGGCACTTCGACCCGCAGGCCGCGCGTGCGCCCGAAGGCGCTCAGCCACTCGGCGGTGCCGGTGCCGCCGTGACCGAAGCGGAAGTTCTGGCCAACGACGATGCCGTCGGCGTTGACCGGTGCCGAGCAGAGCATCTCCGCGAAGCGCTCGGCCCGCAGGCGGGAGAACCCGCGTGTGAACGGCGCGACGAGGAGCTCGTCGACGCCGAGCGCCTCGATCAGCTGGCACTTGCGCGCCAGGTGGGTCAGCACCGCGGGCCGCAGCTCGGGGCGCAGCACGGCGACCGGCTGCGGCTCGAACGTGAGCGCCATCGCGGGGAGGTCGCGCTCGCGCGCCATCTCGATGGCCCGCCGGATGATGAGCTGGTGGCCCACGTGCACGCCGTCGAAGGTGCCGATGGCGACAACGCGCCGCCCGCCGCCGAGCGGCAGCTCGCCCATCGAGCTGTAGCGCCTCATGTCACCGCTCCCCCGCGGGGCGCAGCACCAGGTGGGGTCGCACCCACCCGTCGCCCCCTCCTCGTCCGAGGGCGATCAGCCGCCCCTCGCACAGCAGGACGACCTCACCTTCGTCCGGGCGGCGGATCGGGCGGCCGTGGCCGAGCTCGACGGCCTCGTCGGGTGTGACCGCGAGCCGCGGGAGGTCGGTGAGACCCTCCGCCGGGTCGCGCCCCTCGCCGGGCCGGATATCGCCGGGGGCGACCGCGTCGTCGACCGACAGCGACCCGACGTGCGTGCGGCGCAGCGCGGTGCAGTAGGCGCCGCAGCCCAGCGCCGCACCGATGTCCATCACCAGCCGGCGGATGTAGGTGCCCTTGGAGCAGTGGACCGCGAGCGCCGCGCTCCCGTCACCGAGATCCTCGAGGAGATCGAGCGCGTGGATCACGATCTCCCGCTCGGGCGCTTCGACCTCCTCGCCGCGCCGCGCGCGCGCGTACATGCGCTCGCCGTCGACCTTCACCGCGGCGTACGCCGGCACCCGCTGGCGCTGGCGTCCGCGGAATCCCTCCAGGGCGCCCGCGATGGCGTCCCCGCCGGCGGGGGCTCCGGACATCTCCACCGGGCCCTCGGGGTCGCCGGTGGCGGAGGTGTAGCCGGTCCGCATGGTCACCAGATAGCGCTTGTCGAGTCCGGTCATGTGGGCGGCCAGGCGCGTGGCCCGGCCCGAGAGCACCACCAGCAGCCCGGTGGCGAACGGGTCGAGGGTGCCGGCGTGCCCGACCTTCACCCCCCGCCCGAGTCGCCGGCGGACGCGCGCCACGATGTCGTGCGATGTCGGGCCGGCCGGCTTGTCGACCAGCCACAGCGCGGGACGGGTGTCGGCGGCCACCGCGTGCCTCACGGGCGCCCGTTGCCCCCCAGCCGCTCCAGCACGCAGCGCTCCAGCCAGGCGAGCAGCTCGTCCGGTGGGCGCTTGGTGCTGAAGCCCGCGGCGGCACGATGCCCGCCGCCGCCCTCCTCGCGGGCGATGGCCGACATGTCCACATCCGGGTCGACCGAGCGCAGTGAGACCCGGTAGGCGCCGGGCGGTCCCGCCTCGCGCACCAGCGCCGCGACCTCGACGCCGCGTCCGCTGCGCATCACCTCGACGATCCCCTCGCTGTCGTCCCCGCCGGCGGCCTCGAAGTCCTCGCGGGTGAGGAGCGCCGCCACCATCCGCCCATCGGCGAGGCGCTGCGAGCGGTCGAGGGCGCGGCCCATCAGCCTCAGCCGGTCGAGCGGCTGGTCCTCGTAGAGGCGCCGGGCCAGCTCGGCGTTGTCGGCGCCGGCCTCCAGTAGGCGGGCGGCCGCGCGGTGGGTCTCGGGACCGGTGTTGGTGTACCCGAAGCGGCCGGTGTCGGTGACCATGCCGGCGTACAACGGCGTGGCGATCGCCGGGGTGAGGGCGATGCCCGCGGCCTCGATCACCCCCATCAGCACCTCCGCGGTGCTGGAGGCGTGCGGCACCACCAGGTTCAGATGCCCGAAGCGGGTGTTGTCCTGATGGTGGTCGATGTTGATCACCCGGCCGGCCGTCTCGTGCACGGGGTCGTGCCAGAGGCGCTTCTCGCTGGCGCAGTCGACCGTCACCAGGGTGCGCTCGCCGAGGTCCTCGGGCGGCCGCGTGAGGATCTCCTCGCCCTCCCCCACCATGAACATCAGGTCAGCGGGCACCGGCGGGTCGTCGGGGTGCGCCATGGTGACCTCCTGCCCGGCGGCCCGCAGCGCCCGGGTGATCCCCAGCATGGACCCGATGGCGTCGGCGTCCGGGTTGTGGTGCGCGGTGACCACCGGCCGGGAGCCGGGATCGAGGAGGGCCTCCGCCACCTCGCGGGCGGTCGCGTCCCGACCGGTCACTCAGGCGCTCCGGGGCCTGTGACCTCGTCGATCAGGCGCGTCAGTGCCACCGCGTCCTCCTGGGTGGTGTCGTAGATGAAGGTCAGCTGGGGCGTCTGCCGGGTGCGCAGCTCGCGCGCGACCCGCGCCTGCAGCAACCCGCGGGCCGACTCCAGGGCATCGAGGCTCGCCTGGCGCTCGCGGGGACGCAGGCATGTGAAGTACACCTTCGCCTCCCGGACGTCCTGGGTCGACTCGACCTGGGTGATCGTGATGAACCCCAGTCGCGGGTCGGACAGGTCGCGGGCGATCGCCTCGGCCAGGACCTGGCGCAGCGCGGTGTCGACCCGGCGCATCCGGGTGCTGCGCTCACGCCTCGCCAAAGCCGGACCCCCGCATGTCGTCGACGACCTCCTCGACGGCGATGAGCTGCGACGACTCCCCGACCACCTGGAAGATCTCGTCCGTGTGGAGCATCCGCAGCGCCTGGTCGAGGCGCGCGCCCGCCCCGCCGGCGGTGCGGTCGGCGAGGCAGAGGGTGAGGCGCGAGCGCTGCCAGAGGTCGTGGTGGTCCACCTCCGCCACCGAGCAGGAGAGCCGCCGCGCGAGAGCGTTCTTCACGCGCAGCAGCTCACGCCGCTTGGCCTTGAGGGAGCCGGCTTCGGGCAGGTGCAGGTCCACCGTGAGGACCCCGACATGTCCGAACTCCACCGGGCCGGCCTCACTCGGTCGATTCCGCGTCCGTGCTCGGCGCCGCCGGTGACGGCGCGGCTGCGGCCGCCTGGGCGGTGCGCGCCACTTCGCGCAGCTCGAAGACCTCGATGCGGTCGCCCTCCTTGATGTCGTTGTAGTCCTCGATGAGGACACCGCACTCGAAGCCGGTCGCGACCTCGCGCACGTCCTCGTCGAAGCGCTTGAGGCCCGACAGCCTGCCCTCGTGCACCACGGTGCCCTCGCGGACGAGGCGGACCTGGGCGCCCCGGCGGACAACGCCCTCGACGACATAGCAGCCGGCGATGGTGCCGATGCGGCTGGCGCGGAAGGTGGCGCGCACCTCGAGTTCGCCGATGGCGTCCTCGACGATGTCGGGCTCAAGCAGGCCGACCAGGGCGTCGCGGACGTCCTCGATGGCGCGGTAGATGACCCGGTAGGTGCGGATGTCGACGCTCTCGCGCTCGGCCAGCACCTTCGCCTCGGGCCGCGGCCGGACGTTGAAGCCGATGATGATCGCCTGGGAGGCGGCCGCGAGCATGACGTCGGACTCGTTGATGGCCCCGACGCCGGTGTGGATGACCCGCAGGCGGACCTCGGTCTGCTCCACCTTATCGAGCGCGTCGACCAGGGCGCCGACCGAGCCCTGCACGTCGCCCTTGATGATGATGTTGAGCTCCTTGAGCCCGCCTTCCTTGATGCGCGCGAACAGGTCGTCCAGCGACACGGGCCGGCGGTTCGCGAGTTCCTCGGCGCGCAGGCGCTGGTTGCGCTCGGACGCCTGCTGGCGCGCCTCGCGTTCGTTCTCGACGACGCGGAAGCGCTCGCCGGCGTCGACGACCCCGCCGAGGCCGAGGACCTCGACCGGGACCGAGGGGCCGGCCTCCTTGATCGACGCGCCGGTGTAGTCCGCCATGGCGCGGACGCGGCCGTACACGTCTCCGGCAACGATCACGTCGCCGACATGCAGCGTGCCGCGCTGCACCAGGAACGAGGCCACGGGGCCGCGGCCCGGGTCGAGCCGCGACTCGATCACGGTGCCCGATGCCTCCGGCTTCGGGTTTGCCTTCGGCTCGGCGTCGGCGTCGGCCACCAGCAGCACGGTTTCGAGCAGCGATTCGATCCCGGTCCTCTCGAGGGCCGAGACCTCCACGAACTCGTGGGTGCCGCCCCAGTCGGAGGGGATCACCTCGCGCTGGGAGAGCTCCTGCTTGACGCGCTCGGGGTTGGCGCCGGGCTTGTCGATCTTGTTCACCGCGACCATGAACGGCACCTCGGCGGCGCGCGCGTGGTCGATCGCCTCGATCGTCTGCGGCATGACGCCGTCGTCGGCCGCCACGACGATGACCGCGACGTCGGTGATCTTGGCGCCGCGGGCACGCATGGCCGTGAAGGCCTCGTGACCCGGGGTGTCGAGGAAGGTGATCTCCCGGTCGTCGTGGTGCACCTGGTAGGCGCCGATGTGCTGGGTGATGCCGCCGGCCTCGCCCGCGGCCACCTCGGTGGAGCGGATGGCGTCGAGCAGCGAGGTCTTGCCGTGGTCGACGTGGCCCATCACGGCCACGACCGGCGCCCGGGAGACCAGGTCGGCGGGGTCGTCGTCGAAGGTCTCGACGCGCTCGGCCTCCTCCTCGGCGTGCACCACGCTCACCTTGCGCTCCATCTCGGCGGCGATCAGCTCGATCGCGTCGTCGGACAGGGACTGGGTGATGGTGGCCAGTTCGCCGAGGCCCATGAGCAGCTTGATGATCTGCGCGGTCGGGACGCCGAGGCCGTCGGCGAGGTCCTTCACCGTCGCCCCCGAGGGGATCTCGACCAGGGGCATCTCCGACGGCGGGATGACGACCGCGGGCTTCTCCTCCGGCTTCGGGCCGCCACGGCCGCCCTGACGGCGGTTGTCGCGTCCGGCGGGGCCGCCTCGGCGACCGGCGCCCGAGTCGATGACGACACGGCGTCGCTTGCCGCGCGGGCCGCCGCCGGGACCACCGGGGCCCGCACCGGGACCGGCCGGCCCCGCGGGGCGCCCGGGGCCGGCCGGGCGAGCCGGACCTGCGCCGGCGCCGGCGGGACGACCCGGGCCCGCGGG